>JAQXGQ010000001.1 GCA_029006795.1 Clostridiales bacterium
GCTTCATCGCTATAACTCATGGCATAATTATTGGTACTGAGACGATATCCCACCTCATAGAAAAAGTAGTTACAAGAATCCCTGAGCGCTTCAGACACATTAATCAGTCCATGAGAGCCGCGAGAAGACAGATAAATCCAACATTTCGGCTTATTGCTGACATTTTCATACTGTCCGGTATCTAAAATCTGCTCTGTAGTACTGATAACATTTTCTGCTAGGCCCGCCGTAGCACTCACCATTTTAAAGGTAGATCCCGGTGCAGTTCCCTGCTGTGTTGCATAATTTAGCAATGGCAAGGATTTATTTTCTCTTAAGCTGTTAAAGTATTCGGCATCTACATTGTTAGCAAGTTTGTTTCCGTCATACCCGGGATAACTCACCATTGCTAATATTTCTCCTGTATTTGTGTCTGTTACCACACAAGAGCCGGAACAGGGGTCTAATGCTAATTGTGCTGGCGTAATATCCAGATTTTTGATTTTTTCTTTAATAAAAGAATTTGGATCAATGGTATTTCCGGAAAGTCCTGCTACCTCTTCATCATCAAAGGTTAAAACACCCTGGTCAAACAAAATCAGGCACAGCTGCCTTCCTGTTACAGTTCCTGCCTGTATCAGATATTTGTAGATAATCTTTGCAAACTCTTTGTCTACAGAAATATCTTCCATAATATACGCGCAGAGTGCATCATATATTTCAGTAGAATCTGAGTACTTCTCATCCACGGAAAATCTGGTAATGTCAATCCAGTTTTGAGAAATGGTGTGATTTAAATATTCCTGGGGACTGATTTCCCCGTTCTGCCATTTCTGGTACAACTCATCTGATGTATCAATATTTTTTTTCACCAGAATATTATCCTCTTTGAGCATACCTATAATGTAAGTATAATAATCTTGATATTCCTCATTCATAGCAGAAAAAGCTACAGAACCGTTTCCCATCAATTCAGAGCTTATCTGGGAAATCACCTCATTTTGCCGGTTTTTAAACAGCTGTTGTACCTCTCTCTCCGTCGCAGAGGCATTCTCTTCTGCAAAATGAGCAAAATCAATGACATTATTATTAATCAATGCAAAATAAACATCTGTAATAGGAATATTAATCTCAGAGTATGGATTTTCAATGTTGGAATATACAATTCCTGCGATTTCCTGTTCCAAAAGATTATACACTGCAATCTGCCAGTCTGCATCAATGGACAGGTATACATTTTTTCCGGCAACCGGATCTTCATGCTCAATGACCTGAACCGCTTTTCCTAAATGATCTACATAGAGTTTTTCATACCCCTTTGTTCCTTTTAGTTCGCTGTCCATATACTGCTCAATGCCCAGTTTTCCGACAACGTCATTTAATGTGTAGCTGTTGTCTGTCTCGGATAATTTATTGTACTCTTCCGTCGAAATCTTTCCGGTGTATCCGATAATAGAGGAAAAATATTCGCTGTCATTGTACTTTCGGATGGTGTCACTGGCAACCTCTACTCCCTGTAACTCGGAAGCATGCTCGCTGACGTAAGCAACCGATTCCTCAGACACATTGGTAGCAATATTTGTTACAATGTATTTCTGATAGGCATTCTGTGACATGGCAAAACGGACTACCGCAATCTGGTATGCCATCCGTTCTTCATACTCGTCCCCAATGCCAAAACGGGAATCACTGTAAAGATAATCCATAACCTGCTGTTCGGTAGCTTCTGCCGTGTTATAGCCTAATTTTTTATTATAACCTAAATTCTCATAAGAAGATTCTCCATAGACATCCGCAAGGAACCGTTTCCATGCAGTGCTGTTCGTTTCCACATTATAATGATAGTCGCCCTCTTTGTAGTCAATCTTAAAATCGTTATTAATTTTGTCCCCATTTTCCTCTAATGCTATTACAATCTGGGCAATTTCCGCATTTAACGCTTCATTCTTGGCATCCGTGGAACTGTAAGTACCGTTATCTTCAATGGTAATGGAGTAGGCAAGCTCGTTGTAGGCAAGAAGCTTGCCATTTCTGTCATAAATATTTCCTCTGGTACTATTTAAGGTACGCTCTTTTACAATTTTTAAGGTATAGTTGTCCTGATATTCCTTTCCATTTACAATCTGTAGGTAAAAAACACGCCATAGCAGTATGGCAAAAAGCGCAGTAAACACTACACTTGCCACAGCAAGACGCGATTTTAAAAAAAGACGGACTACCTCTTTTATATTATCAAACAAACTTACTAGCACTCCTTTTCTCGATAACCTCAAGCCGCTGGTTGATTTTCAGTATAATAAAATACAGAAAAATAGTTACAACCATAGTATACACCAATTCCGGAAGCATTAATTGAAACACATAGTAACCAAAATCATATCTGTTTCGAAAAAGGAACAGAATAAAATAGATAAACAAGTTACAACTGATATCACTTCCTGCAATCAGCAGCATCGGAAGCTTGATATCCTCCGGATAAAACAATTTTCGGAACATACCGTTGATATAACCAATATACATATATAGCAGTGAATAAAACCCAATGATACCGCCATTCCAGATATCTAGAAGCAGACCGCAGAAAAAGCCAATAAATAATCCTTCTTTCTTGCCCCTCATAAATCCAAAAGCCGATACGACTATAATCAGAAGATTAGGAGAAATAGAGGCAAAAGAAAGAGCTTCGAATAGAGTTGTCTGCAGCAGATAGCATACAGCAATAATGATAAAAACAATAATTTTTCTTCTCATAATATCCCCTAGTTGTCTGCTGTCTGTTTTTTGTTTAAAATGACAAGCACTTCCTCGATATGCTCAAAATCCACCGCCGGTGTAATGGTACCGGACTTCGTAAGATTATTAGCATCCTTCTCTAAAGTACTAATATAACCAATTAAAATGCCCTGCTGATACTGATCGGAAACATAGGATGTAACCACAGGATCTCCTATCGTCACCTCATCATCCTTATCATTCAGGTTAGAAAATTCAATGACCATGTTTTCGTTCATATTTTGTAAACTGCCGTTTACAATAAGATTATCGGAAGTGGAGGTTACCATACCACTGACCTTCATGGTATCATTGATAATGGCTGCAACTTTTGCATAGTTAGGTCCCACATCCTTGACAATACCGACAAGTCCACTGCCGGAAATGACATTCATATCCACTTCGATTCCATCTTCGGTTCCTTTATCTATCGTAAAATTCGTAAACCAGTTTCCGCCGTCTTTTCCGATGACGTTAGCGGCAACTTTGTCATAACTGGGGTATTTCTGGTCTAATTCCAACAGTTCTCTTAGATTTTCTAATTCGTACTGTTCTAACTTAATGGTATTCAGTTCTGTGGTAAGGCTGTCCACCTGACGCTTCAGTTCTTCATTTTCCTCCATTACATCTCCGAGCTGCTTTAAATTGTCAGATTTATCCACTACCCAGCTGCCTACGGAATTAATTCCCTTCTGCATTGGTACAAATACATACCCTGCTACCGTATTCAAAGGACCTCCCGTGATATTTAAGGTAAAACACAGAAGCATTGCTACAATGCAGACGCCTGTCATAAGTAACAGTATGTACTTTGTAGGAAGAATAAATTTTGGTTTTCGTTTCATGGTTTCCCCTAAATTAAAATCTTACTTTTCATACTAAATGCTAAATGTTTGTATTTGTTGTCTGAGACAATTTTAACTAATCCGCGGACGACGCACTCTTCCGGTTCCTCACAGGTATTGATGTTGATACCCGTAATCTGTTCAAACAGCTTGTCTAAGTCGTGAATCTGGGAACCTCCCCCTGTAATATAAATTCCTGAATGAATAATATCTTTTGCTAACTCTGGCGGAGTCTTCTCTAAAATCATCTTAATAGAATTACAGATACTGTTCAGGTTATCCTTAATGGCCTCGTATACCACTTCTCCTGACATTTCCATCTCAATCGGAAGACCGCTTACCACATCGCGCCCCACCACTACCATAGTCTCTGTATTTCCCGGTACACCGGAGCCTAAACGCTCCTTTAAGCTCTGCGCAGTTTTCTGTCCGATGACAAGATTATAGTTGCGCTTTACATGTGTGATGATGGATTCGTCAATCTTGTTACCGCCAAAATGCAGCAAATCGCTGAGCACAAGACCTCCTAATGAAATCACGGAAATTTCAGTGGTATCCGCACCAATATCCACAATCATAATACCGGTTGGCTCATTAACGTCCAGTCCAAGTCCCACTGCATCTGCAATTGGTTTTTCACAGAGAAGTACACTCTTTGGTTTTAAAGTCTTACTCTTATAGAACATATCAAAAAATGCCTTTTTCTCCACATCAGTAATACTTGTAGGTACTGCCACAATAAACTCAGCTCCCTTTAATTTACCTTTTACATGAGTTTCTAAAAAGAGCTGCAGCATGGACTGTAAGTTATTGAAATCTGCAATCACACCGCTCGTAACCGGAAAAGTGACATTGATGGTCTCCGGTGCTTTCTCATACATTGCGTAAGCAGCATCACCATAAGCATAGATTTCATCCTTGTTAACCAGCGCAATGGTGTTTTTTTCGTTTAAAATCTTGTTGGTGGACTTGCAGTATATTTTCATATTGCAGGTTCCGAGGTCAATACCGTATACATTATTTGTCATTGTTTTCTCCCTTTAGATGCAGTATAGAAACTATACTACAATCCGATTTTTTTCTCGATAACTATAATAAGACCTATCTCCTATAATGATGTGGTCAGAAAGCTGAATGCCCATCATGCTGCCACACTGTAAAATCCGCTCTGTCACCCTGTCATCTGTTTCGGAAGGCATTGGTACTCCGCTGGGATGATTGTGTACCAGTATTAAATGCACTGCATTAAATTGTAATGCGGCACGAAAGATTTCCCGTGGCGAAACGATAGAGGCATCAATACTTCCTATGGAAAGCAGCTTGTCCTCAATCAGTCTGCATTTGCTGTCAAACATACAAAGTATCAGATGTTCCCTGCGTTCATGGCGCAGTCTTTCCATGTAGTAGTCAGCAATCGTAGCCGGATGGCTGAGACAAACCTTATTATAATATTTTGTTTCTGTAATTCTTTTGGAAAGTTCGGCAACGCACTTTAACTGGATTGCCTTTACCTTTCCTATTCCACGTATTTTTGTCATTTCTTCATAAGAAATGTCATATAAATTTAGCAGATTGCGATTTCCCATACTGAGGAAATGCTGTGTTACCTCTACGGATTTTACTCCATTTGTACCGGATTTGATGATAACCGCTAAAAGTTCTGCATCACTTAAAGCCCCTGCTCCGTACTTTAAAAACTTTTCATAAGGTCTTTCCGAATCCGGAAGGTCTTTGATGGTTGCTATCTTTTGCTCCATGGTTGTTTCCTTTCTGCGGCGCACCGCATCTCTCCCTGGAAACGGCATGAAAAATTCGTCATTGACGTTCAACCTACATTGTATCATAACAAATCAAGGTTCACAAGTTTTCGTTCCTTAAGTTTTTGTAAAGATTTCAAAATGCCCAGTTTTGCATGATACCAGGTCAGTCCACCCTGGAAATAAACTGCATAAGGCGGTTTTAGTGGACCGTCAGCAGATAATTCAATGGACGACCCCTGCACAAAAGCTCCCGCTGCCATAATGACATCACTGTCATAGCCCGGCATCGCCCAGGGTTCCGGTGTCACATAACTGTCTACCGGTGCTGCCGCCTGAATTCCCTCGCAGAAAGCAATCAAAGCATCCGGGTTGTGGAAGGATACCGCCTGTATAATATCATGCCGGCTCTCGCTGCCATTTGGAACCACCTCAAACCCCAGGCGTTCATAGATGTTGGCAGCAAATATGGCACCCTTTAAAGCCCCGCTTACCACGGTAGGGGCTAAGAAAAATCCCTGATAAAAGGACTGGATTACCCCTAAAGAGGCACCTACCTCTTTTCCAAGCCCCGGAGAAGTTAATCGGTATGCCGCATTTTCAACACACTCTTTTTTTCCTACGATATAGCCACCGATAGGGGCTAAACCGCCGCCGGGATTTTTAATCAGAGAGCCGACCATCATGTCTGCCCCCACTTCTAAGGGTTCTTTTTCCTCCACAAATTCACCGTAACAGTTGTCTACCATACAGATTACATCCGGTTTGATCCCTTTGATAAAGGAAATCAGTTCTCCGATTCTTTCCACAGATAAGGTTGGTCTGGTGGCATAGCCCTTAGAACGCTGAATTGTCACTAATTTTGTTTTATCATTAATGGCTTTTTTGATATTTTCAAAGTCAAAACTACCGTCAGGCAATAAATCTACCTGCCGGTAGGTGATCCCATACTCTGCTAAAGAGCCTTTGGAGGGACGAATTCCAATAACTTCCTCTAAGGTATCATAAGGTTTTCCCACCGGGGATAACAATTCGTCTCCGGGACGCAGGTTTGACATCAATGCGAGTGCCAACGCATGAGTGCCGCAGGTAATCTGGGGACGTACCAGTGCGTCTTCTCCCTTAAAACAGGAAGCATAGACTTTTTCCAATGTATCTCTTCCTAAATCGTTGTATCCGTATCCGGAGGAGATATTAAAACACTCGGCACTGACTTTATTATCCTGCATTGCCTTAATCACTTTCATCTGATTGTATTCTGCCATGCGGTCAATCTGTGCAAAGCGTTCTTTTAATTCTTCCTCAATTTTGGCTCCAAAACGGTATACTTCTTTTGAAATGCCAAGATTTTCGTATTGTTCTTCCATGAAATCCATGTGTTTATTTCTTTCCTTTCTCATCTCTCACTTTTTTTTGAAATAATGATTTCTTTTTCCTCTAAAATCCTTATCATATCAAAAAGAATCTTTTCTTCCTGATAATTGTATGCTTTTTTATCAATCCAGAGCACCTCCCGCTCCCGCTTAAACCAGGTCAACTGACGCTTCGCAAAATGACGGGTCTCCCGTTTAATGATATAAATAGCTTCCTCAAGGGTAAGTTCTCCATCCAAATAGGCTAATATCTCTTTATATCCAAGCCCCTGCATGGACACCATTTCCCTGTGGCAGCCCATTTGTCTTAATTTTTTTACTTCCTCTACAAGTCCCTGTTCTACCATAACATCTACCCTTTTGTCAATGCGGCGATAGAGGTTTGCGCGGTCATCGGTAAGGACAAAGTATGCAAAATTGTAAGGGGACGTCTTTTGTCTTTCTCTTTCGTTGTGCTCAGAAATCCGCTCTCCCGTAAGGTGATAAAATTCTAACGCCCGGATGACACGTTTGATGTTATTGGCATGAATTGCCGTTGCAGAGGCAGAATCAACTTCCCTTAGCATTTCATGCAGTCTCTCTGCCCCCTGTTCCTTTGCAAGGGTTTCTAGTTCTCTTCGGTAGGCTTCATCAGACTCCTGATCGGTAAAGTCGATATCATAGAGCAATGCCTGGATGTAAAAGCCCGTGCCACCTGCAATGATAGGAATTTTCCCTGCGGCATAGATTTCTTCCAGATATTTTTTTGCCAGTTCCACAAAACGCACCACATGAAATTCTTCTTCCGGTTCTAACTCATCAATCATATAATGGGAAATCCCCTTCATCTCCTGTGGCATAATTTTTGCTGAACCAATATCCATATGTTTATATATCTGCATGGAGTCCGCAGAAATGATAGCTCCGTTTATTTTTTTTGCCAGCTCGATGGACAGTGCAGTTTTTCCCACTGCCGTCGGCCCTGTCAATATTACCATTGGTTTCATCTGTTTCACCTTCATACGATTCGCTTGAATTTCTTCTCTATCTCATATTTACTCATGGAAATAATCGTAGGTCTTCCATGTGGACAGTTATAAGGATTCTCTAACTGCAGCAACTCATCTATCAGTTCTTCCGCTTCCTCTCTGCTGATATGCTGATTTCCTTTGATTGCCGCCTTACAGGACATGGATGCCACCTTTTCCATCACAAGGTTTGGTGCATCTTTTCCGTTAATATTGGCGAAATCGTCTAACATTTCAATGAACATGTTTTTCATGTCAATCCCTGTAAAATCTGCAGGAATGGCTGTAATCGCATATTCCTTTCCGCCGAAGGGCTCCACCCCATAACCGAAAGCAGAAATCTCTTTCTGATATTTTTCTAACATTTCTACTTCCTCTAAATTCAGCGTCAATATCACAGGCGGACTTAAGGTCTGGGAAGTAAAGGTCTTAGCCTGCACTTTTTTTAAGGTCTTTTCATAAAGGACCTTCTCATGGGCAGCATGCTGATCAACAATAAAAAGTTTATCTTCATACTGTATCAGCCAATAGGTGTCAAAAAGCTGTCCAATCATCTGGTGTTTTTTTCTTGCATCCTTTGTAAGAAAGCTATCCGAAAGATTTTCTAACTGTTGCTGCTCGTATGTGATATCACTTTGCAGCTCTTTGTAAGAAACAGTTTCCTGAACAGTCTCCACCAATCCATTTTTTTCCGTCTGTTTTTTTTCCGTCTCATCTTCTGCCGGTGCTGTGGCAAGCGGGATGCTCATAGATAACAATCTATCAAATACTGCCTGGTTTTCCGGTATATTTGTTTCTTTATTTACCGCAGAATCTGACCCCGGATGAACAGATGCCTGCTTTGGGTATTTTCTTTCATAGGGACTGTCTTTTGCCACAGACTTTCGGATGGCATCTAACCGTTTCCGCTCAAAAGGCTCCGGTGTTTTCGGAAGAATTAGCTTTTTCTCCTCTGCCTTTGCTTCGTCTACCGGAACCTCCGGGATGAAATCTTTATGAGTCAATGATCCCCTGATAATTTCAAATAATGTTTTATATATCTCCTCGTTGTTAGAAAAACGCAGTTCCATTTTCGTAGGGTGCACATTGACGTCTAACAAGTTCGTATCAATGGTAAAATAAAGGACACAGAACGGATACTGGTGCTGCATCACAAACCCCTTATATGCCTCCTCGATAGCCTTTGACAGTAAGGCACTTTTCACATAACGTCCATTAATAAAATAATTCTCATAATTGCGGTTTCCTCGGGAAATCAATGGTTTCCCGATAAAACCCTTCACTTTAAACAAAGGTGTTTCTTTTTCAATGGGCAATAGAGACGCTGTAATATCCCGCCCATAGATATGATATATCAAATCCTTTTCTTTAGAGTTTCCGGCAGTGTGCATTTTTGTCTGTCCATTACTAATAAATTTGAAAGAGACATCCGGGTGGGATAAAGCGAGACGCTCCATTAGGTCATTGATATAGTTTCCCTCTGTCTGCGCTGTCTTTAAGAATTTTCGTCTTGCCGGGACATTGTAAAACAGATTTCTCACCAGGAAAGTGGTTCCCTCCGGCGCACCGATTTCTTCATTTGCAGTCTCTTTTGATCCCTCAATAACATATCGTGTTCCCGTCAGTTCTCCATAGGTTTTCGTAATCAATTCTACCTGGGAAACAGCGGCAATACTAGAAAGAGCCTCTCCGCGAAATCCAAGAGAAGTAATGGATAACAAATCCTCCACCGCCTTTATTTTGCTAGTGGAATGACGCAAAAATGCCATCGGAACCTGTTCTCTCTCAATACCGCAGCCGTTATCGGTGATTCGGATAAAGGAGATACCACCCTCTTTAATTTCTACCGTAATGGCAGTTGCCTTTGCATCAATAGCATTTTCTACTAATTCTTTTACCACAGAGGATGGACGTTCTACCACTTCTCCGGCAGCAATTTTATCAATCGTTTCCTGACTCAGTAATTTAATTTCCGGCATACATCACATCTCCTTTATCCAAATTTATGAAAAACGCCATATTTTCACACTACCACCGATTCTTCACCTTATTCTGCAGTTCGTACAGTTTATTTAAAGCCTCAATCGGTGTCAAATTGCCCACATCCACATTGCGCAGTTCTTCAATGATATCATCATCCTTTACGGTATCAAATAAGGACATCTGGGTTAAATCCACCTCATCTAGCTTTTCTTTTTTCTTCTTGCCTGAAGTACCACTTTCTACGGTAATATTTCTCGCCACAGAAGCGATATCATTGGCAATCAGTTGGTCTACAATTTCTTTTGCACGCTCAATAACAGAATCCGGAACACCGGCAAGTTTTGCCACCTGAATACCATAGCTCTTGTCAGCACCGCCTTTTACGATTTTTCGTAAAAATACGATATCGTCTCCTTTTTCCTTGACAGCAATACAGTAATTGTTGACATTACTTAATTTTCCTTCAAGCTCTGTCAGTTCGTGATAGTGGGTGGCAAACAGGGTTTTGGCTCCTAAAAGTTTCGGATTGCTGATATGCTCTACCACTGCCCACGCGATGCTTAGACCATCGAAGGTACTCGTTCCACGACCGATTTCATCCAACACTAACAGGGAATTTGAAGTGGCGTTTCTAAGAATATTGGCGACTTCATTCATTTCCACCATAAAGGTACTCTGTCCGCTTGCTAAATCGTCTGAGGCTCCCACACGGGTAAAAATACGGTCTACAATACCGATTTTTGCTGTCTCTGCCGGAACGAAGCTTCCAATCTGGGCCATCAGTACAATCAGTGCTGTCTGACGCATATAGGTGGATTTTCCCGCCATATTCGGCCCGGTAATGATGGCAATACGGTTATTTCCGTTGTCTAAATAGGTGTCATTGTCAATAAACATATCATTGTTTATCATTTTCTCTACTACCGGATGGCGACCGCCTTTGATGTCAATCACTCCATTTTCCGTAATTTTCGGCCGGCAGTAATGATTCTGGTCTGCCACCACTGCAAGAGAAACAAACACATCTAACTTTGCCACAGCTTTTGCAGTGCGCTGAATACGGATAACTTCCGCCGCAATGCGGTTTCTTACTTCACAGAACAGTTCATATTCTAAATTTACCAGCTTATCCTCAGCACCTAAAATCATGTCTTCTAATTCTTTTAATTCCGGGGTTATGTACCGTTCCGCATTGGCTAAGGTCTGTTTTCTGGTAAAATAGTCCGGCACTAAATCTTTGTAGGAATTAGTAACTTCCAGATAATAACCAAATACCTTGTTGTATTTAATTTTGAGATTTTTAATACCCGTCTTTTCTCTCTCTTTTGCCTCAAGCTCCGCAAGCCAGGTCTTTCCTTCTGTTTTTGCATGGCGGTACTTGTCTACATCCTCGTTATAGCCTTCTTTTATGATACCACCTTCCCGGACAGAAATCGGAGGCTCCTCGGTAATGGAAGCATCTATCAGCTGATACAGTTCTTCTAAGGTGTCCATTTCCGCATAGATTTCCTGCAGCTGACTGCCGGAGAAATCCTCTAACAGAGTTTTAATCGGCGGCAGCATACCGATGGAATTTTTAAAAGCAATCAAGTCTCTCGGATTAGCGGACAGATAGGTAACTCTGGTAATCAGACGCTCTAAATCATAAATAGGGTTTAGATATTCCCGCAGTTCTTCCCTGGTAATGACACTTCCATTTAGTTCCTCGATGGCATCCTGACGTTTTTCGATTTCAACTTTATTTATCAGAGGCTGTTCTACAAAAGAACGGAGCGTTCTTGCTCCCATAGCGGTTTTTGTCTTATCTAACACCCATAGCAGAGATCCTCTCTTTTGCTTTTCCCTTAAGGTTTCCACCAGCTCTAAGTTACGTCTTGTAGAACTATCGATAATCATATATTTTCCTGTGGAATAAGGATGAATAGATGAAATATGGTTCAATGAATTTTTCTGTGTCTCATACAGGTATTTCAGCAAAGCACCTGCCGCTATGACACCGCAGTCATAATCCGCTAACCCTAGCCCCTCTAAACTGTTTACTTTAAAGTGTTCTTTCAGCGTTTTTTCTGCCGTTTCATCACTAAAATACCATGATTCAAGCGCATAAATTGTAATTCCGAGTCGATGCTTCATGTCGGATAAATCTACACCGCTCATATAAAAGCTCTCATTGCAGACAATTTCCGTCGGTGCAAATTTGTTGATTTCATCAATGAGTTTTTCTGTGTCTCATACAGATATTTCAACAAAGCTCCTGCCGCAATGACACCACAGTCATAATCGGCTAATCCAAGTCCTTCTAAACTATTTACTTTAAAATGTTCTTTCAGCGTTTTTTCTGCCATTTCATCACTAAAATACCATGATTCTAACGCATAAATTGTAATTCCGAGTCGATGCTTCATGTCGGATAAATCTACACCGCTCATATAAAAACTCTCATTGCAGACAATTTCCGTTGGTGCAAATTTGTTGATTTCATCAATGAGTTTCCGCTCCGTGTCCACTTCTGTCACAAAATAATCTCCGGTGGAAACATCCGCTAACGATATTCCGTATTTATCCGCCACATAAACAATGGACATAATATAATTATTTTTTCCCTCATCTAACGCCTGAATATCTGTATTCGTTCCCGGTGTAACGATACGGATTACCTCACGCTTTACTAAACCTTTGGCGAGTTTCGGGTCTTCCACCTGCTCGCAGATTGCCACCTTATGACCATTTGCCACTAATTTATTCAGATAACCTTCCACAGCATGATAGGGAATACCGCACATGGGGGCGCGTTCCTCCGTACCACAGCTTTTCCCTGTCAGGGTCAGTTCTAACTCTTTTGATACTGTAATGGCATCATCAAAGAACATTTCATAGAAATCGCCTAAACGATAAAATAAGATACAATCCTTATATTCTTCTTTTGTCAGCAGATATTGCTGCATCATCGGTGTATATTCCGGCATGTTTTTTCCTCAGCTTCTAATATTATTTACAGGTAACAATGGCTTCTGCTACCTTTAATCCATCCATAGCGGCAGACATAATTCCGCCGGCATATCCCGCTCCTTCTCCACAGGGATAAATTCCCCTGATATTTGCCATAAAATCCGCTCCACGGTTTATCCGCACAGGGGAGGAAGTACGGCTTTCAATTCCTGACAAAATCGCATCTTTTCTGTCATAATTGGGAATCGCATGAGAAAAATGGTGCATTCCCTCCATAAAGGATTCTTCTAATTTTTCCGGCAGCAGTCCCCTTAAATTACAGAGCACATGCTCCCCCTTTGTCTCGCTTTCATAGGCACCATAAGCAGTGGACGGCTGGTTGTTACAAAAATCCCCGAAAAGCTGCTGGGGGATTTTTCCTTCTCCTAACCGAAAAGCCCTCTCCTCTAGTACCTCTTGAAAGCGGACACCAATCAGGGCATCTTCTGGGGCATCCGGACAAAGTTCCCTGAAATCCTCCGGTGTGACGGAAACAATGATGGCGCTGTTAGCATTTTTACCGTCTCTTCCGGCATAGCTCATACCATTGACTGCTAATCTCCCTTTCTCGGAAGAAGCATTTACCACATAGCCGCCGGGGCACATGCAGAAGGAATAAACCCCACGCTGATTCTCTAAATTCGCTGTCAGCTTATATGGCGCAGCAGGAAGTTCCTTAGCATAACGCTCTCCATACTGGATAAGATTGATTTCTTCCTGAGGATGTTCGACACGAAAGCCTACGGCAAAGGATTTTGGCTCCATCCTAAGGTTTTTGGAAAGCAGCATGGAAAAAGTATCTCTGGCACTGTGCCCGATAGCTAATACCAGACAATCGGTCTTAAGTATTTCCGTATCATTAACCTTTATTCCCGTTATCTTTCCAGCGGATACAAGAATATCTGTCACACAAGTCTCAAAACGAAAGGTTGCCCCCTGCTCCTGTAAAAACAACCGCATCCGTTTTATTACTTCTGCTAGAATGTCTGTGCCGATATGCGGCTTATTTTCGTACAAAATATGTTCCGGTGCCCCGAACTTTACAAAAGTTTCTAAAACAAAACGGTTTCTTCCTGCCGGATCTTTTACTAAAGTGTTTAATTTTCCATCGGAAAAAGTTCCGGCACCGCCCTCGCCAAACTGTACATTCGAAGAAGTATCAGGAATCCCTGTTTCCCAGAAACGCTGCACATCTTTCGTACGATCTTCTACCTTTTTCCCGCGTTCCACAACGATGGGCGTATATCCTTGCAGAGAAAGCGCATAGGCACAGAATAAGCCTGCCGGGCCTGCTCCCACCACGATTGGCGGATAGGCAAAAGAGGATTTTTCTCTTACTGGAAAGGTATATTTTTTAGAAACAGTTAACATAACATTGTTATCGTTGACTCTCTTTAAAACCTTCTTCTCATTAGAAACTACTACATCAATCGAATACACATAGAAAAGTTCCGGCTTTTTCCGGGCATCAATGGATTTCTTCGCTATATGATATTCTTTTAACTGTTCCGGTGTAATTTTTAATACTTTTTGAATTTTTTGCTCTAACTGCTCTTTCTTATGATGAATTGGCAATTTCATTTGATTAATTCTAATCATTCTGGTATTTTAATCCTTCCATATAACCTCAATTTCTCTGAAAAATACCTGCCTGGGCAGCATGTAATCCTGCCACATATCCGCTAGACCACGCCCATTGGAGATTATAACCTCCACAGGTGCCGTCAATGTCAATCACTTCTCCTGCAAAATAGACTCCCGGCATCCGTTTCGACATCAGGGTTTCATTATCTATTTCGTCGGTGGAAACACCCCCTGCACATACCTGTGCCTGCTCAAAGTTCTTGCTACCAACAATATCCACCCGCAGAGCCTTGATGAGAGCACAAAGCTGCCTGCATTGTTTCTCTGATACTTGAATTGCAGGGCAATGCACATCAATTCCTGCTTCCTTTAAAAGAACTCCTGCAAGTTTTTTATTCAAAAGTCCAATTAAAGCCTCTCCCGCCGTCTTATCGTGGGCATTCCCCCGAAAACGGCAGCGTATCATATTTTCTAACTCTGTCTCTTCCATATCAGGCATAAAATCAAGAAGCGCATACACTTTTTTCTTCTGCTTTAAGGCTTTTGTGGCATAACGGCTTAGCTGAAACACGGGGATACCGGAAATACCAAAATCTGTCAGCTGTAATTCGCCTCTTTCTGACGTAATAAGCCTGTTTTCTATGTAGAGTTTTATCGAATTTTCTGCACGAATTCCTGCAAGTGCTTTAAAAAATGACTGTTTCCCCTGCAACTGTACCAGTGCCGGCACTATATCTACGAAATGATGTCCAAATTTTTCTATATATGGGAAGCTGCTTCCGTCACTTCCGGTCTTTGGAGACGCCAAAAGCCCTGTAGCAAAAATGATTGATTTTGCCTCAATTTTCTCTTTCCCAATATCAATAAGGAATCCGTTTTTTTGTTTTTTGATATCTGTTATTTCGCAGGAAGTCTTTTCCTCTACCTTCAAATAAGAAAGTTCCATACGAAGCACCTCAAGCACGGAGGAAGCCTGTTCACTGGCAGGATAATAGTAGCCGTTTTTTATTTTCGGATAAATGCCTAATTCTTCAAAAAATGCTACCGTTTCTTCAAAGCCAAACTGTTTAAAAACAGGCACAACAAATGCAGGGTTTTCCCCTCTGTAACAGGAGACACCCTGCGCCTCGTTGGTATAATTACATTTTCCATTGCCGGTAGCAAGAATCTTCTTACCCACCCGGTCCATATGTTCAATGATGACTGCCTTAGCTCCTGCTCTTGCTGCTGAAATCGCAGCTACAAGACCGGCAGCCCCTCCGCCGATAACGGCAACCTCTACTTGTTTCATAACTTCCTTTAACTCTATTGCCTGCATAGCATAATTATTTCTGACTTTCACAATATGCTATTTTAGCATAAGAAGCGGAAACATTCAACCGCAGATACCTCCATTAACTGGAATAACTTTCCAGAAAATCATAGAGTTCTTGTTCATCAAGAAAATAAATGCCCTTCTCTAAATTTTCCAACATCTTTTCTTCTAAGTCACTTACCCTGATATTTGTCTCAAAATATTCTGTTTTCCCGCCCCTCTGATACACCACAAGAATCCCATCCCGGGCAAAAATCACATAAGCGTAGTCTTTTGGCACCGCCATACTTTCTGCTAATTCCGGTGGAGCTATATTCTCAGTGTCCCCTGCATACTCTAAATTTTCTACAGGAGTCTCTATTTCATTTTTTGCCTGTGGCTGTTGCTTTTCTATGTTACCATCTATTCTAGAGCCTGTCACAACTCCAATGATTCCAGCGATGCCAAGCCCTGCCACAAAAAGGCAAATACATATCGTTTTTTTCATGTTTCCTCACAATCTGCCACGGCAACTAAAATGTGGCGTCCTTTTTACGATAAGTATTTGCCAGTTTTTTCTTTGTTATTCAATTATTTTAACAAATGAAATTTCTTTGCCAGTTCTACTAAGGTACGTCCTTTTGGAAATCTTAAAATTTCCTGTTCCGTCAATCCCTTTAACAACAGCAATAATACCGCATAAATGACTACTCCTGCTAAAATTGCAAGAATGGTCGCCACTGTATTCATACGGATGAGGTACAAAAACAGCTTGTATACCAACCATACCACAACACCCATTCCCACAGAAGATACTGCCGGTACGAAAAAAGTCTTGAAAACTTCTTGCCTGTAACCGCTGTATTTGCGCAGAGAGCGTCCATTTAAAATACACATCAAAAGACCAAATACTGCATTGGCTATCACTACAGCATAAATATTTAAGTCAAAGCATAACATCAATCCTACCAATACAATCAAATGCAATACCAGTGCAATTAACGCATTCTTTATAGGTTCTTTCATCCGGTTAATGCCCTGTAATAATCCGTTCGACAGAGTAGATAGCGAGAAAAACAGGATTGAGACAGCTCCCACCTGAAGCATTCTTGCTGAAAGCTCAGAAGAATCCCCTAAGAGCATCTGTAAAATCGGAGATGCCAATACTCCCATTCCTACTGTACAGGGGAATGCAATTACCATAATAAAGCGGGTTGCCATATTCATCTGCCGCTTTGCTTCCTGTCTTTTACCACTGGCATAGGCAGCCGTTAAAGCAGGCACCGAAGATGCTGCTAATGCAGAGGCTATGGAAATCGGCACATTGATAAGCAGCTGATATTTTCCTGAATAAATACCGCTCCAGTCACCGTACTGTGCCTCTGCGTACCCTTGAAATGCCGCAATGTGTTTGTAGACACCATCATCAATCAGTGTATTACAGTTATAAATCGTACTGCTTAATAAAACCGGAATAATGGTAATAACCAGCACCTTCATAATGGAACCATAGGAATCCACATTGGAACGACGTTCCTTTTTTAAATGCTTTTTGAATGCCCTTAAATATACCACCATGACAAAGGTGCAAAAAAGCAATGCCACGAGAGCACCCATCGCTGTTCCCAGTGTTCCGCCCGCTGCCCCATATGCTGCCGCATAATTTTCTTTGTTTTCCAAAAGTGCTCCGGCTTTTGCACCCTCTTCCACCAGCACATATGCTGCCCAGACACTGACCACGGCATTGACAATCTGCTCTAAAATCTGGGATGTAGCACTTGGCATCATAGTTCCTAAGCCCTGGAAAAATCCCCGCATAACACCAAGTATGGCTACGATTAAGAGTACCGGTATCAAAACCCTTACAGCAAAAATACTAAGAGGTGTCCTCATTAACGTGCCGGTAATAAAATCAGCTCCAAAATACAAAATTGTCGCTGCAATGGTTCCGGATATTACTCCAAACAGTAATGCACATTTTAAAATACGATACACATTTCTTTTCCGTCCCTGGGAAATATTTGCGGAAACAAGTTTTGAAACCGCTAAGGGAAGACTGTAAGAAGAAATAATTAAAAGAATATTATAAATTCGAAAAGCAGTTCCATAATAGTTATTACCGGTATCTCCGATAATGTTTGTCAGGGGAATACGGTAAATCAGACCGATAATTCTGCTGACCATAGATGCCACTGCCAGAATGGAACCCTGCATCAGAAAACTGCTTCCGCTTTTTTTATTCTGTTTACCCATGTAACTAACCTTTCTTTATCTTAAAATGTTCATCTCATTTAAGATTTCATTTTGCTTTGCTTCCATCACAGCTGCTTCTTCCGGTGTCATATGATCGTATCCAAAAAGATGAAGCATACTATGTACAATCAGAAAAGCAAATTCTCTTTTCTCGCTGTGACCAAAACTTTCCGCCTGCTCCCGCACCTTTTCCACGGATATCAGGATATCACCCAACATAATTTCTCCCGTATCGGGATTAAAATTATCATCATAATCGTCCTCGAGTTTTAAGAAATCTCCCGCAGTCTCATAGGAAAGCATTGGAAACGACAAAACATCTGTGGGTCTGTCAATCTGACGATAGGTCTTATTTATCTCGTGAATCCCTTCATTATCTGTCAGTGTCAAATTTATCTCTGCCTCATAAGGAAATTTCTCATGGTCAATGGTAAAATTTATCACTTCTTCCGCTAATTTCTCCCATTCAAAGGAAAAAGAAACTTCTGTCTCTGTTTCAATGTAAAGGCTCATAATAAATCCCCCTCTTTCACCAGATATTCTCGGATTTTCAAAAACATATTCATACTGATACCGGCTTTGTCATAAAGACCCTTTGCTGAAAATTCATTCAACGTCTGATAAATCACCATATCCTGATTCCACTCGCTAGACATTGTAGTCTGATCTAACACTTCCATCTTCTTGATTACACCATCCACCATATGGATAATGGCAGATTCCACTGTAGAAGGTGGATTTTCTTCGTCATTGTATTCACTGATAATCCGGATCACTTCTTCCGGGAAACACTGCTCCTGCGCAATTCGAATCCCACTTTCACGGATAGGCTCCCCGTCAATAATGCCAATACGGTAATAAAATCCGGCAGCTCTGCATATTTTTTTGTCTGCGCCTACCACTTCCGCACATTTGGCCGCCAGTTCCGAGACTCTCCTAGCATGATTGTAATCCTTTTTTGAAAAACGAGAAAGTTCGTGAACCATAAAAAAGGAATTGTCAATCATATCATCAAGTAATGTAGATACTTCTGCATCCCTCTCGTCTACCAGATTTTTGAAAAATAACGTAATAAAACCGCAAATTACAGCACCTTCTATGGCACCAATCAAAAACAGACTTGTCCGCACTTCCTGATATGTCAGGTAATAAAACAGTCCCGGCATCATCACTGAAAGACAGAAGATTATCAGATTATACCAGAGAATACGTCCATACTCCATCGCCTCAGCGAGCATCGCTCCAAAAAGAGTCATCAGGCAGTAAAGCACCAGTTCCTGTACATGCAAACCTACTGTCAATGCCAAAATTGCATTCCAGAAAATACCCACACTTAATGCAATTCCCTGATTTGAATAGACAATCATGCAAAGCGGTATCACTATCACCGGACGTAAAAATTCCGGCAGAAAGGAACATGCCACCGCTGCAATTGACGCAATCAGGTAACCCTTTAATACTTTACGAAAATCTGTTTCATAATTATTTGAAATCGTTCTTTTTGCCCGATGATGCTCTAACACAAATAAAAACAGCACAAAAAATACGATACTTACAACAAAAATTGCAAGCATCTGGTCTAACCACACCATTCTGGAATATCCGATAATTCCAACCGCCACTACTGTGATAAAGAGCATCAAAAACACATTTATCAGTCTTTTTCCTACCACACGCTCTTTCATCGCTGTTTTATCTCCTGTTTTTTTCCGGCAGAGGCAGCCTTACTTCTCGATTTTGCCGTCCTGCTTTTATTTTCATAATCCTCGTATGCTTTTACAATCTTTTGCACCAGTGGATGACGTACCACGTCCTGACTGGTAAGTTCACAGATACCAATCTCATCCACCTTTTTTAGCACTTTAAGTGCCACATCAAGCCCCGACGGACTGCCCGGAGCTAAATCCTTCTGGGTGGCATCTCCGGTAATCACCGCTTTTGAGCCAAAACCGATACGTGTTAAAAACATTTTCATCTGTGCCGGTGTGGTATTTTGTGCCTCATCTAGGATAATGAAAGCATTATCTAAGGTACGTCCCCTCATATAGGCAAGAGGCGCCACCTCAATTAACCCTTTTTCCATATTTTTCTGAAAGCTCTCTGCTCCCATAATCTGATAAAGGGCATCATATAGCGGACGTAAGTAAGGGTCTACCTTACTCTGCAAATCTCCCGGCAGGAAACCTAATTTTTCGCCTGCTTCGATAGCGGGACGCGTTAAAATAATCCGCCCAACTTCTTCATTTTTAAAAGCGGTAATTGCCATTGCCATCGCAAGATAAGTTTTTCCCGTACCGGCAGGACCCATGCCAAATACAATCATTTTTTCACGAATCGCATCTACATAGTTTTTCTGTCCTAAGGTCTTTGGCTTTACCGGTTTGCCGTTAATGGTATGACAAATACAATCTCTATCAATCTCTACAATGGCAGATTCCTTTTCTTCTTCTAACAATGCTAAGGCATAGTTGACATTCTGCTCCGTAATCACATTGCCGCGTTTTGATAATTCAATCAACTGTAAAAATACATTCGAAGCGCGCTTAATCTGTGTTTCACTGCCGAGAATTTTCATATTCTCTCCCCTAAGAACCACAGTTACATTTAAAGTGCGCTCAATTTTTTTAATGTAGGTATCAAACTGACCAAAAACATTTGCCATATGGTCAGATGGAATATTTAATGATATTTCAGTCAGACTCATCCGTCGGTTGCCTTTCTTCACTTGTAATGTCAGAGACTTCCGTTGGGATATGGGAAACAATACTTTCGTATGCCCGTATCGTTCCCTTTGCCACATAGCTCTGCTTTGTTCTTACTATCATAACATTTTTTTCTATAATTTGAATACCTTTTTCTTCCAAATCTTCAATATAATTCTTAAGATTTTTTGACGCTAATGTCTTAATTTCTTTCTCAGTATAGGTTTTTTCTACCTTTTTGTACTCTTTATAGGTCTGTTTTACAAGAAAAATGGGGAGATAAAAATTATCCGTAAAATGAAATTGCTGCTCCTCCGTGACAATTTCATATTCTAAATCGTCATTGATATGAAAAAATGGATTTTTTACGTTGAAGTCAAAAAATTTCAGCTGATAATCTGTTTTTTCTTCCCCCGTATAAACTTTATCGGTATAGACCGCCTTCATCTCATCCTTATAGGGATAAACCACTTCTGCTAAAATATCCGCATCGGCGCTGTGATACAGGTACTGTGAAACCTCTCCGTCATCATTTACAATTTCTACCTGTCCACTGACAAGAGTCTCCCCCTTTTTCACCTCTGCACCCACTGTGACTAACGGCGTTCCGTTTCTTGTTACCATCTCTTTAATAATACCGTCTTTCGCTGCCACAATATCATATACGGTATCATCCTTTTTCTCATATTCTTCCTCAGGCAACAGATTTTCCTGAATATCTACCGTCATCTTTGTCCCATAGATTTTGATGGAAGTCCAGATTACCTCACTGTACTTTGTTCTTAATTTTTCCTCCACCGCAGCACAGTCAATATTTTTAATTTTGGTTCCAAAGGAGGCATCTTCTTCTTTCAGAAAATCCAATATCGTTTCCTCCGAAAGATAGGAATTGCCATTTACCTCAATGTTCCAGACATAACCAGACAATAGATATAAAAGCACGGCAAAAAGCAAAATTCCGCCACAAAAGACTTTTCTCTTCCTGTAATGATATATCCCGAAGGGAATTCCCATTTTTCTTATGATTTTTACTCTTGTTCGGGTTTTCTTTAGAATCGGTTTCAGCTCTCGGAAACCGTCCACGCTGATACAAAACTCGTATCCCTCTTCGCATGGCTTTAAATTCCAGATTAAAATATTACGGTTACCGCATAAATTCAGGAAACGTTCCGGCGCATATCCGGTCAGGCGGACATACACGTATCCTTTGAAGTATTTTACCATTGACAACAGCATACTTTAATTCTCGTATTGGATGTTGTCAATAAATCCCGTAATTTTCATTTCCTCATTGGTATAATAGTCTATGGCAAGATGTGATCCGGAAATCAATATCCTGCAATTTTTCGTCTGAACTCTGATAAAGGAATCTTCATATTCCAAAATCCCTTTATAGTTTGATATGAGGGCCTCCCGTCTGCCGGTAACCGTTACAATCGCAGCCCCAAGCATCAGGTCCTTCGGAAGCTCTAAGCTGTTCACTATTTTTTCTTTGCTATTTCTTTTCATATATAACTATATGAGTTTTTGAGAAATCTTATTCAAAAATGTATTCCCGGACTACAGGCTGTTTTTCTATTATTTCCGAAGATATCTCGTAGGCTCTCAATACTTTTTCTGCGGCAGCAGTCATTTTTTCTTTATCGTTGCCGTAAATCACCGCAAGAACCTCTCCTTTTTTGACTGCATCCGTATTCTTTTTCTGAAGAACAATTCCTACGGAAAGGTCTATTTTGCTCTCCTTTGTCTCCCTGCCGCCTCCAAGAGTCATGCAGGCAATTCCTACCTCTTCCGCTAAAATCCGATGCACATATCCGTCTTTTTCTGCAACAATCCCTTGTGAAAAAGAAGCCTTCGGGAAAAGTGAGGTATCATAAACATAAGAAGCATCTCCACCTTGCGCTGTTACAAACTCTGCTAATTTTTTCAGGGCTGCCCCATTATCAATCACAGACTGCATTAACGAAACTGCTTCCTCACGGTTTTTGGCACGTCCGGCAAACTCAAGCATCACACTGCCTAACGCAAATACCACCTGTTTAAAATCCTTAGGACCTTTTCCTTGCAAAGTTTCAATTGCTTCGATGACTTCTAAGGAATTACCCACTGCAAAGCCTAATGGCTGATCCATATCCGTAATGACTGCTGCTGTCTTTTTTCCTGCCATTGTACCGATAGAAACCATTGCCTCTGCCAGTGCCACAGAATCCTCATATTTTTTCATAAAAGCACCGTTTCCAGTCTTTACATCTAACACAATCGCATCACTGCCGGAGGCTAATTTTTTGCTCATAATCGAACTTGCAATCAAAGCCATCTGATCCACAGTTGCAGTCACATCCCGAAGGGCGTATAGTTTCTTATCCGCCGGTGCTAAATTAGCAGTCTGTCCTGCGATGGCGATACCGATTTCATTCACATTTCGGATAAAGGTCTCCTCAGAAATCTCAGTGCTAAATCCCGGAAAACATTCTAATTTATCAATCGTTCCCCCTGTATGTCCTAACCCTCTTCCCGACATTTTCGCCACCGGAACCCCTAATGCCGCAACAATAGGTGTCAATGCCAGAGATGTCTTATCCCCAACGCCCCCGGTACTGTGCTTATCTACCTTAATACCGGAAATCTTTGATAAATCCAGCACATCTCCGCTGTCTCTCATGGCGAGAGTTAAATCCACCGTTTCCCGTTTACTCATTCCTTGAAAGCAGATTGCCATAGTCATTGCCGACATCTGATAATCAGGAATACTACCGTCTGTAAATCCATCTATCATAAAACGGATTTCTTCGGTGGTGAGCTCCTGCCCTAATTTTTTCTTTTCAATTAAATCATACATCCGCATAATAACTGTCCTCCCTGTCATCACCATACCCAAATTCCAGTATTTTAGCTTTTAAATCATCAAACAGGTATAAGAGTTTAGGAATCTCTTCACACAAAGCAATGGCACTATCCTTGTTGTAATGATGTGACTCATCATTACGTAATTTTAACATATGCAACCATTTCTGTTGGTCCGTAATTAACCCTCGTTGATATGCAGCCATCAAAATTAGCTTTGGAGAACCTGTCCTGCCAGAATCAACACCTTCTTCTGTCAAAATGCTTTTCATCGCTTTCCATGCTAATTCAAATGTTAAACAAAATGTGTTCACACACCCACTTAAGACTATTTTACTCTGATTATAGTCAGTAATAGCTGCCTCATGCAATGTATCTAGACTATTGAAATAATTACTTATTTTTCGTTCCATTACTTCCTCCATCATAAATAAGTATGCCATCCCTGTTAATTTCCTGCAGTAGTTCGTCACTTAAAGGATCATCCAGATTTACTACATCAAT
Organism: Clostridiales bacterium; assembly: GCA_029006795.1. Lineage (GTDB taxonomy): Bacteria > Bacillota > Clostridia > Lachnospirales > Lachnospiraceae > Roseburia. The sequence goes on from JAQXGQ010000001.1 coordinate 23,886, forward strand.
ATCAAGCAATGTAAACTCATTATATTTTAATTCAGCAAAAAGACTGTCAAAATCATTCGCTCCACCTATGGCAATATCTATATCACTCAGTTTTGAATTTTTATCTGTTGCCCTAGAGCCAAACAGAATTGTTTTTTTCACACCAAATTCTTTGCACAGCCTAATAATATTTTCTCTTTCAATTCCCGGCAAATCCATGATAGTGTCACCTCATTCAAATTTCTCTATAAATGCAATAGCATTATTCTTTATTATTATATCAATACAAAAAAATATTGTAAATCAAAAAACAGTCACCGCCATATTAAGGCATTTAAAGAAACTTATATTTATAAACTTATTCTTAAAAGTCCTCAATGGAAAGGTCTTCCAATCGAGGACTGTATTCTAGACTACCTACAAGTAGATACATTACATGAATTTGCTTATGCGTATGATCAGAGGTGAAGCGCAACAAATAGGACGGCACTATGCCAATGAACGGAAGACGCATTTACAGAACCTTGGCATAGCAGCCCCCACGCAAGGCGAAATGCAAAAGAGCGACCGCCTAAAAAAACTAAGTAAAAAACGTCTGTAGTGTCTACAGACGTTTTTTACTTATAATGCATTGTCAATTATATTCTGTTGAAACTCTTTCATTTTAGCAATAACATCGACATACTTATCCGAATATTCTTTTCTAAAGTCAACAATCTCTCTTGTTAATTCGCCTGAATGAACAACAGACTGCTTATGAGTTCTAATGTATGAAG
>JAQXGQ010000002.1 GCA_029006795.1 Clostridiales bacterium
GTCTCTTTCCATAGCCAACCGTTATTTATACCACTGTTGCTCTGTCTAAATATTCTTCAAACTTCTGTCTCTTAATCAAAATACGGTTGCCATTCATGATAATAAAATCTGCTTGTGGGTGTTCGTCTGCTATCATGCGCAATTTATTTTCTCCTATATGGTAATACTCCGCCGCTTCTGTAATCGTTAATGCGTATCTTTTCCATACAGGAATTGTACCGCTTTGCATCTCTTTTCTTTCCATGCCAATCTCCTGTATTATTTTTCATATTTGCTGATTTCCCAATAATGGGATTTTAGGAACTGTACCATAGTAAGTGTACCGTTATCGCACAATACCCGAAACCAGTCTTGACGTTCTTCCTTTGCATACAGAAGTAGTTGCGCATAACTTACTACACCTTTCTGTAAGCAAAATTCTATCATTTCTCCGATTGCACTATACTTGTCCGTTGCAAGATTTATCATCGTGTAATAATCCGCACCCGAACAGGAAATAACATCTTCAATGTTATATTGTGCCTTTTCTGGGTTGTCTAAATGACAAAGATAACGTGCATATGCCCTTGCACACTTTATAGGTTCAATTCCTACTCCACCAATAACCGAAAACACTTCCTGCGCCTGTTCACTGGTCTTAACTCCGTCAAAAAGTATCATCACATGATAATGCTCCTTTTTTAGTGTTCCGTCAGCATTGATGTCCTTATCATGAAGCGGAGAAATCAAAGCAGGTACACATTGCTCCTGCAACTTCAATATCCAGTCAGCAGGGGCAGAGTCGGGATAAACCACCGTAGCATAATTTCGTGTTCTCCTCTTCTCCATATCTCTTCCATGAACATTGAACAATGTTCCCTATGGGGTGTCGTAGTGCCCCATAGGGGCGGTGGCGGTCGCTCCGCTTGTTTTCTCCGAAAACTAACCGCCACCATCTCAACACACTATTCTCTGCTCAATGCTCCTTTCTCGATAAATGGTGCAAGAAATTCACGCGGTTTTGTATCTACTCCCTGCCTGTAGATAAGTCCCGAACCAATTTCACACCTAAGGTTTTTCACATCTGCAAAGTCAGAACCGAAAGCCATCTTATAAGCTGTCTCGCTCATTTGTCCCATGCAGATACGACAGCCAAGGTTATCTCGGATTGCTCCCTCTATAAAGGCAATATCTGGACGCTGTAGTATAAGTCCGGCATACACGCGCTTACTCCTCCCCATAACCACGATAGACGCTATTCGCTTTTCGGTTTCTTCATAAGTCTTTTTCTCAGCAATCTTTGAAAATGCAATCATCTCATCAAATATAAGATACAACGGTCGAAAATCTGACTCCCGTATTCCAATGTTATCTAATTCCTTTCCACGTTTTCGCATTTCTTCTTCAGTTTCCCTTACCGTCGTTGCAATCTCTTTTTCCTCCGACACATACATAGCACCACAGTTCTCCGCAAAATGACGCATTTCATAATCATTCTTCGGGTCGCAATAAATTACCCTAATGCCTCTTTTTATAAGACAGGAAATAATATACTGTGCCAATTGCGTCTTGCCGCTCCCTGTATTCCCTACCAGTAAAAAGTGTGGACACTTCTTCCAGTTCCATGCCATGTCACGAGAAAAGGAAATCTCATTTTTTCCCACTTGTGGAATATCTTTGCATGATTGTATTTTCACCTGTTTCTGTGGTTGTAACTCAAAGCCATATGTAAGAAATCCTCTTTCCTCGATTTTTTCAGTACATATTGTACAAAACATATTAGCAAGCGGCCTTTCCAAATCCCGAAACTGCTCAGCATACCGGCTACCATCCATGCGTATTCTGATATAAAAAACGTTTTTATGCTTCTTTTTTAAGTATTCAACTATGGGGTAATAATCCATGACTTCTATACTACGTTCCCCAAATATTCCTTGCTTTATAGCGTAATTAGGTTGGCACAGACCATTTCTCCTAATAAATGTTTCCATTTGTTTTGAAATTTCCTTAGTCGTTTTGAGCTTACCATAGACGAATGCTATACATAATGCTCCAATAATTCCTATAATAACTATTTCCGTAATGTGATTACTTTTATGAAGCACTAAGCAAAGAGCAATAAGCATTAGTATAGCTATTCCAAAACTGAAAATCATCGTATAGAGCCATGCGAATTGTTTACTTCTTAATCGTCTCCACTTTTCTTTTCCATTTTTCATGCCTTATCGCCTCCACTGCCTAATCTAATTTGCTTTCCTGCGAGTGGTCTGATACCTTTTGCCATTACAGAAAGTCTCACTTCTCCCTTATTGTTCCAGTCTTGCCACACCTTTGCTTCCAGTCCTTCAAATTCAACAGGGATAGGCGTACCGTCAAACTCAAATGGCGGTTGTAAAATTCCCGACACTTTAATATCCAGCTTCTCATAGTTCATTCTTTCAGAAAGACAGTTAAAAGCAAGTCCTTCCTGCTCTCCTTTAATACCCTCTTTGTAACCTGCATACGGACGCACGTCAAGCAGTAAGAGTCTGTTTCCTATTGTTTTCTCAACGTCAATTACCAAATGCTTTACAATGTTATTACTCATAAATAATTCCTTTCTGCCATATTTTGGCTTGTACATCATGTTTTCCTTTCACTAAGTTACGTAACTTACGTTGATAATAATATAATTTGAATTAATTGTATTTTTTTGACAAATGAAAAGCTGAATGCCTGATAAAATCTAAAGAAATCAGACATGATATAAAAAGTTTCACATTCAAAATGGCTTAAAACCATTCCTTTTTTCTTTTGTAATACAAAAAAATTCCCCAAAAAAATACACATCATATTTGATGTGTATTACATTTATTTTTGGTTTTGTGAGGTTTTCCTACACAAACTCCTAATCTGTACGACTTACGAATACCTAATTTTTCTAATAACTCATTGCACTCACTTACTGTTTTTCCCCTATATTCTGTAAGAAGCATTATATATGCAGAATCTGTTTTGTTATGAGGATTAAATGAGGAGCCTTGACTACGCAATAATTCTTCAGCAATTTTTAATCCTACATTATACCCAACGCAAACTGAAACAATTGTATTTTTCTGACACTGAGTCTTTGCATCAACGTTGCCTTTTACTTTGTAAAATAAACCATTCCCTAATTCCGTTTTATTCTGAAATTCAATATATGTATCTGTACCTATGATTTCGCGCATTATTTCACTAAATGGTTTAATCATTTTTTCATTGTTTTCCATATCTTCCTTATAACGTTGGACTATCTGCTGTTCATGTTCTTCTTCATATTTTTCTATAATATCTCTTTTTACCTTTTCATTTTCAATCGTATTATCTTTGAACATACTCATTATATTCCCTCCTATAATTCTTGTAATTTATCAGTCTTTTTTCATATTATCAAGTGCGTACTCACATGCTTGTATCACAAATCCAGAAAAAGAAACATCATTATCAACAATCGCCCTGTCTATCCTATCAATCAGTTCCAATGGAAAACGAATCGATTTTGTCTCAGTTTCTTTACGGTCAGATTTAATTTGAAATGTCATTTGAGCACCTCCTTTTTATAATACAACAATATTACATATTGGCTCGTTTATATGCACTCTGAATAAATTACATTTTGTATTACGTTTAGTATTGCATATGTAAAAGTGGTTTGATATAATATGTTGCGATGTGAAATATATCAGACAAGTGATATGTACGAAACGGAGGAAAATGAAATTGAAAAAGATAGTAATTGCTACAATTTTGCTTGGAGGTCTACTTTTTGGAATGACTGCATGTGGTAGTGCATCAAAGGAAGTAACCGAAGCTTCAATTGAAACTGTTCAGGTGGATGTAAAAGAAACTGATACGTAAGTAACGGAAGAACAGGTAGAGGTTACTGAACCTACCCCCGAGTCAACAGAGGAACCTACACCTG
>JAQXGQ010000003.1 GCA_029006795.1 Clostridiales bacterium
GAGTCCGTATGAGCAGAGAACGTGAAAGAATTGCTAAAAGAATAGAAAAGAACCCAGTTGTAGAGTGCAATAAGATTCAGCAGAAATTTTATCCGGAGCTGTTTTCAAAGTTTGGGCAGGTAAAAGACCCAAGACATAGCAATCTGCATTGTTGCGGACGGTCTATATGTCAGTGAAAAAGTACTGAAGATCTGCAAAGCTAATAAATGGGATTATATCATCCGCTATAAGGAGGGCTGTGCCCCTTGGATAATTCGTCAAAATACAGAAAGTATTGTGCAAACATGCATTATCATACTTTTGCAGGCTATAAGTTAAATTTACCTTTCAGAGCTGATGGGTAGTTCACTTGTGTGTAAGGCAGTGATAAACTAGGTAAGTTGTGAAAAGACTGTTTGCAATGACATAAAGAGGATTCGTGATGAAAGTAAGAAAAGATATTCTAGGTAACGGAAAGGGAGAGCAGTGGTATTTTTTTATTTATACAGGTTGCTTTTTCATTATGGCGGTTGCCATTTTTTCCGTTTTTTTTCTATATAACAAGAGTTTTGTGTGGGTGCCGGACGGTTTGCAGCAGCATTTCAATGCACTGCTGTATTACCGCTCCTGGCTGTTAGAGATTCTTCATACACTTGTGGCGGAGCACAGAGTAGAGCTTCCATTATGGGATATGAGTATCGGGATGGGTTCCGATATTCTTACCACACTGCATTATTATGTAATCGGGGATCCCTTAAACCTGCTGTCGGTTTTGGTGCCGGAAGAAAGTTATATGGAAACCTTCTACGGTGCTCTTGTGATTTTCAGACTGTATTTAGCAGGGCTTGCTTTTTCGGCATACTGTAAATATCACGGACAGAAGCCTTATTCCATGCTGTTAGGGGCAATGGTGTATGACTTTTGTTTCTGGGCAATCGTGGCAATGCGTCATCCTTATTTCTTAAATCCGATGATTTACCTGCCATTGATTCTGATGGGAGTGGACAAAATTTATAAGAAGGAAAAGCCCTGGCTTTACATAGGGATGTTGGCAGTTGCTACGATCAGCAGCTTTTACTTTGCCTATATGATATGTATTTTTGTGGTGGCTTATGCGGTGCTTCGTTACCTTATGATTTTCCGAAAAGTGGAATTGAGAGTGATGGTGAAATGGATTGGGAGGTTTTTAGGCTATTCGTTAGCGGCACTGGCATCTGTTTCCGTGGTGTTAATTCCGGTGGTGGCAATGACTCTTTCTACGGGAAGATCAGAGGCAGAGCATGATTTTTCCCTGATTTATCCATATTCGTATTATAAAGAGTTTATATCGGGCTTTTTAATCGGCGGTGCCGGTTACTGGAGCGAATTAGGCTATACAGGTCTGATTCTGATTGCAGTTATTTTTCTTTTGAGTAACCGGAAGAAATACTTAGGTCTGCGGCTTGGATTTGTGCTTATGACCTTGATGGCATTGATTCCCTATGCGGGACTAGTATTGAATGGGGGAAGTTATGTCATCAACCGTTACATGTGGGCGTATTCCATGCTGGTTTCCTTTATCGCTGTCAAAATGTATCCGCAGATTATGGACATGCAGAGAAAAAAGAGGGTGGAACTTTTTTGGGCAGGCATGACTTATATTTTTATCTGTATGGAAGTCTGCTCAAAAAGTCAGAAACGCTATGTGATGATTGCATTGGTGATGTTTGCCCTTTTGCTTGCCTTAATCATCGGAACCAGTAAAAAAACGAAGGAAACGTTCCTGTTTAAAGGAATTCTTTTGGTAGTGGTGATGGGGGAACTGGTATATCAGGGATGGATGAAATATGCACCCTGGGCAGAGGGGTATGTGGAGGAATTTGCTGACCGGGGAGAGGCATATGCAATGCTTACGGATTATGCAGCAGGAAGTCTGGTACAGAGTGAGGCGAAAGATACCACCTGGCGCTATGAATCCCTACAGTCTGAAGAGTGGAAAAATACGGCTATGCAGTCAGGGATTCACGGAGTCTCTTATTATTTCAGCCTTGCCAACCCATATATCAATGAATTTCAGCGTGAGATGTATCTAAATCAGACCAGAGACTTCTGTTATTCCGGATTAGACGGAAGAACCATGTTAGATAGGTTAGCCGGAGTGAAGTACTTTGTAGTACCGGAGGAAAACAAGGGGCTTCTTCCCTATGGATATGATACCTGTATCAACCGTGGAACACTTGGGGAAGGCAGCCAGTATGAAATAAAAGCGGCTGCTTACGAAAGTGACGAGGTACTATCTTTAGGTTTTGCCAGTGACCGCTATATTACCAGGGATACATATGAGAAAATGACGGTGACGGAAAAACAGCAAGCATTGATGCAGGGAATTGTGGTGGAAGAAGAGGCACTGATAGATAAAGCATCTTCTGTTGAGATGCAATTTACAGACAAAAATATTTCCTATGAGATAGTGGATGTGAAGGGTGCAGAATGGGTAGATGGCGGCATCAAGGTAACAGAAGAAGATGCAACGGTGACATTACATTTTTCCGGCATCCCGGACAGTGAGACCTACTTCATTTTTGAAGGGTTAGATTATCGTGGAAAAGGCAGTGCAAAAAAGGCACCGAAAAGCCGGCTTCATATCCAGATTACCTGCGGAGAAATTTCAAAGAAAATTACATTTTTAACGGCAAAAAACAATTTTTACAGCGGAGTGACGGATTTCCTTATTAATATGGGATACAAGGATGAGGCTCCGAAGGAACTCACCGTTAAATTTCAGGAAAAAGGAACCTATTATTTTGAAGAGATGAAGATAGTTGCCCAGCCGATGGAACAACTTTCGAGACAGGGAAAAGAAGTGCTGCAGCAGGAAAATTTAGAAAACGTTAAACTTCTGACGAATGAGGTGAGAGGAACCATTTCCGTGGACAAAGAAAAAATGCTCTGTGTTACGCTACCCTACAGCACCGGATGGAGCGCTTATGTAGATGGAGTGGAGACGGAAGTGTTTCAGGCAGATACCATGTTTATGGCAATTTTGGTGCCGGAGGGAACACATGAAATACGGTTTACCTACTGTACTCCATACCTGAAAGCAGGAGGCATTTTGAGCATTATTGGAATAGGAAGTATTGTGGTTATGATTGTCTGGCGAAAACGAAAGGAAAAAGGGCAGAATGAAAGTGATACCAAACGGTAATGGACTGGCAGACAAAACAGAATACCGGGCAGTGGATTTTGCAAAATTTGCGGCAGCCCTTCTTGTGGTGGCAATCCATATACCACCCTTAGAAGACTGTAGCCTATGGCTTTCCCATGAATTTGAGCAGGTTGTCTGCCGGATGGCGGTGCCTTTCTTTTTCTTATGCACCGGCTATTTCTTAGGGGGAAAAATAAGGGATGAAAAGCGGATAAAAGCCTATCTTCTTCATATTATAAAGATGTATTTCTTCTGGACGATTTGTTATTTCTATCCCATGTTAGAGCGGTTCTGGAAAAAGGAGCATACGGTGTGGGAGAATGTGACAGAGCTACTGCGCCGTTTTTTCCTCATAGGCTCTTACATTCAGCTCTGGTATCTCCTTGCTACGGTGGTGGCAGTGGCAATGCTTTATTTTTTTGTTTCTGTATTAAAAGTGAGAGGAAAAATACTCATAATCCTTGCGTTACTGCTTTATCTAGCGGGGGTGATGGGAAATTCCTATCGCCATATGTTCGACGGTTTTGCGGCGATAGCAGAAGGAATCAAAGGGTATCAGTCATGGTTTCTCACCACCAGAAACGGTATGTTTTTTGGATTTCCCTTTGTGACAGCGGGCTGGCTTTTGTCGGAAAACCGGGGAAAAATCAGGCAGCATCTCTACGGATTATGGACAATTTTATTTTTAGCAGCAATGTTTGCAGAGGAAGCGCTGGTACGGAATTATTTTGGGGATGGTTCACACGATATGTATTTGTTTACCCCGGCAGCAGTCATTTGTCTATTTCTTTTTGTGGCATGGATACCCCTGCCGGATTGCACAGCGGCAACGGCAAAAGTGCTGCGCAGACTTTCTACCTATTTGTTTTTACTGCATATGCTTGTGAACTTCTGGTTGAAGAGAACGGCGTTATGGGAGTCAGACTGGGTAAAATTAAGTCCTGTTCATTATGGTATCGTTGTGTGTGTCAGTCTTCTTTTGGGTTATAGTTTCTGTCTCGTGCAGAATGGATGGAAAAAGTCAAAAGCATTTCTAAAATATAAAAAATGTATAAAATAGTGAATTTTCCCAAATTCCCTGTTGACAAAGAAATGTAGTGGTGCTATCTTAAGTACATAGATATTAGCACTCCACAACAACGAGTGCTAACAAGAAAAACTAAAGTGGCAGAAACAGATGAAATGGAGGACAGAATGGACGAGTTCGAATTAGATGAGCGAAAAACGAAAATTCTAAATGCCATTATCCGTAACTATTTAGAGACGGGAGAGCCGGTGGGTTCAAGAACCATATCCAAGTACACGGATTTGAATTTAAGTTCCGCCACCATCCGAAACGAGATGGCAGACTTAGAGGAACTGGGATACATTTTACAGCCTCATACTTCTGCAGGACGTATTCCATCCGATAAGGGATACCGTTTTTATGTTGACCATCTGATGGCAGATAAAGACCGCGAGGTGAACGAGATGAAGAACTTTGTCATCGAACACACCGAGAAGATGGAACAGGTGTTGCAGCAGGTCGCAAAGGTGCTTGCCAACAATACAAACTATGCTACGATGGTAACGGCTCCGACTTATCATAAGAATAAAGTAAAATTTATCCAGCTATCCCATATGGATGATGAACAGATACTTGCCACTATCGTAACAGAGGGAAATCTGGTAAAGAATAAGATTATTCCGGTGGAAGAAGCCATTGATAATGAGACAATGTTGAAACTCAATTTTCTGCTTAATGCAAACTTAAACGGACTGGCATTACAGGAGATTAATCTTGGTACCATTGCCAAGTTGAAGGAGCAAGCTGGAATTCATAGCAACATTATCAGCAATGTGCTAGACACTGTGGCAGAGACCATTGGACAGGAAGAGGATATCCGTATTTACACTAGCGGAGCAACCAACTTCTTCAAATATCCGGAATTAAGCGACTCTGAGAAAGCGAGTGAATTGATATCCACTTTCGAGGAAAAGCAGCAGTTAGCAAGTCTGGTCACTGAAAACCTGTTAGATGATGAGAATACAGGAATTCAGGTTTATATAGGAAATGAAAGCCCCATTCAGACCATGAAGGATTGCAGTGTTGTCACCGCAACCTATGAATTAGGGGAAGGCATACGGGGAACGATAGGAATTGTCGGACCGAAACGTATGGATTATGAAAAAGTAATGGATAACCTAAAGACCTTGAAGAGTTCCTTAGATGGAATTTTAGATAAGTCGAAGGGACAGACATAGAAAGGTGGTTCATAGATGGCAGAAAACAAAGAAGAAATTTTAGAAGAAGAAATCGCAGAAGATACACAAACGGCTGCCGAGGAAGTTTCTGAAGAGGAAGTTACCGAAGAAGAAACGGCAAAGACAGCGGAGGAGAGCGAGGAAGAAGAAAAAGCAGACACTGCCGGAGATGAGGAAAATGAAGCTTCCGAAGAAAAAGGCGATGGAAAGAAAGGCTTTTTCAAAAAGAAAAAAGACAAAAAGGATGAGCAGATAGAAGAACTTACCGATCAGGTGAAACGTCAGATGGCAGAGTTTGACAACTTCCGGAAACGTACAGAAAAAGAAAAGACACAGATGTACGATATGGGAGCAAGGAGTATTGTAGAAAAAATCCTTCCGGTGATTGACAACTTTGAAAGAGGGCTTGCCGGGGTGCCGGAGGAGAATAAGGAAGATGCCTTTGTGGTGGGAATGGATAAGACTTACCGCCAGATGCTCACCGAGTTAGAGACTGTCGGAGTAACACCGATTGAGGCGTTAGGAAAAGAGTTTGATCCGGAATACCACAATGCAGTAATGCAGGTAGAAAGTGAGGAATATGAGTCCGGTGTGGTAGCCCAGGAGTTACAGAAAGGCTATATGTATAAAGACAGCGTGGTAAGACACAGTATGGTAGCAGTCGTATCTTAGTGCGGCAGCAAAATTTCAGACACAAAAATCTCCAAACAGATTTTTATGGCACATAAATTAGTTTATTAATTTCATTTCTTAATGAGGAGGAATAAATCATGGGAAAAATCATTGGTATTGACTTAGGAACAACAAACAGCTGTGTAGCAGTTATGGAAGGTGGTAAACCAACTGTTATCGCAAACCAGGAAGGTGCAAGAACCACACCGTCTATCGTAGCATTCACCAAAACAGGCGAGAGATTAGTAGGTGAGCCGGCAAAACGTCAGGCAGTTACCAACGCTGAGAAAACCATCGCTTCCATTAAGAGACATATGGGAACCGATTATAAAGTAGCAATCGATGACAAACAGTATTCTCCACAGCAGATTTCCGCTATGGTGCTTCAGAAATTAAAAGCAGATGCAGAAGGATATTTAGGAGAAAAAGTAACAGAGGCAGTAATTACCGTACCGGCATACTTTAATGATGCTCAGCGTCAGGCAACCAAAGATGCAGGTAAGATTGCAGGTCTTGATGTAAAACGTATCATCAACGAGCCGACTGCAGCAGCTTTAGCATATGGTCTTGATAATGAAAAAGAGCAGAAAATCATGGTATACGATTTAGGTGGTGGTACTTTTGATGTTTCCATCATTGAAATCGGTGACGGTGTCATCGAAGTATTATCTACCAACGGTGATACACATCTTGGTGGTGATGATTTCGATAACAAGATTACCCAGTGGATGATTGACGAATTCAAAAAAGCAGAGGGCGTTGACCTTTCTAACGATAAGATGGCGCTTCAGAGATTAAAAGAGGCAGCTGAGAAAGCAAAGAAAGAGTTGTCTTCCGCAACTACAACCAATATCAACCTTCCGTTCATCACAGCAACTGCTGAGGGTCCAAAACACTTTGATATGAACCTTACAAGAGCTAAATTCGATGAACTGACACATGATTTAGTAGAGAAAACAGCAATTCCGGTTCAGAACGCTATGAAGGATGCAGGCTTAACCAATGCAGATTTAGGTCAGGTATTGTTAGTTGGTGGTTCTACCCGTATTCCGGCTGTACAGGACAAAGTAAGACAGCTGACAGGTAAAGAGCCAAGCAAATCCTTAAACCCGGATGAATGTGTAGCCATCGGTGCTTCTATCCAGGGTGGTAAATTAGCAGGAGATGCCGGCGCAGGTGAAATCTTACTTCTGGATGTAACTCCACTGTCCTTATCTATTGAGACTATGGGTGGTGTGGCAACCAGATTAATCGAGAGAAATACAACCATTCCGACTAAGAAGAGCCAGATTTTCTCCACAGCAGCAGATAACCAGACAGCTGTTGATATCAACGTAGTACAGGGTGAGAGACAGTTTGCAAGAGATAACAAATCTCTTGGACAGTTTCGCTTAGACGGTATTCCGCCAGCACGTCGTGGTGTACCTCAGATTGAAGTTACTTTCGATATCGACGCAAACGGTATTGTAAATGTATCTGCAAAAGATTTAGGAACAGGAAAAGAGCAGCACATTACCATTACTGCAGGTTCTAATATGTCTGATGATGAAATCGATAAGGCAGTCAGAGAGGCAGCTGAGTACGAAGCACAGGATAAGAAGAGAAAAGAAGCAATCGATGCAAGAAATGATGCAGATTCCTTCGCATTCCAGACACAGCAGGCATTAGATCAGGTTGGTGACAATATTGATGCCGCTGATAAATCCGCTGTAGAGGCAGATATTGCAGCTGTAAGAAGTTTCTTAGATGCACATCAGAACGCAGAGGAAATGACTGACGCTGATGTAACTGAGTTAAAATCCTTACAGGAGAAATTAACCCAGAGTGCACAGAAAGTATTTGCAAAAATGTATGAGCAGACCCAGGGAGCAGGAGCTGCAGGAGCAGGCCCTGATATGAGCAACATGGGTGGTGCACAGACAAATACCGCAGATGATGACGTGGTAGATGCAGACTACAAAGAGGTTTAAAGGTTAAGTTATGGCAGATAAGAGAGATTATTACGAGGTCTTAGGGGTAAGCAAGACCGCATCGGATGATGAGATAAAAAAAGCATTCCGTGCGATGGCAAAGAAATATCATCCCGATATGCACCCCGGAGACAAGGAAGCTGAGGAAAAGTTCAAAGAGGCTCAGGAAGCATATGCAGTCTTAAGTGATGCCGATAAGAGAAGACAGTATGACCAGTTTGGTCATGCTGCCTTTGACGGAACTGGCGGTGGTGCAGGTGGTTTTGATTTCTCCGGTATGGATATGGGAGATATTTTTGGAGACATCTTTGGAGACTTTTTCGGAGGTGGTTCAAGAAGAAGAAGCAATGACGGCCCGATGAAAGGACAAAACTTACGCACCAGCATTCGGATTACCTTTGAGGAAGCAGTTTTTGGCTGTGAAAAGGAAATTGAGATGGTACTTAAGGATGAGTGTAAGACCTGTCATGGAAGCGGCGCAAAGCCGGGAACTTCACCGGAAACTTGTCCGAAATGCGGCGGTAAGGGAAAAGTAGTTTTTACTCAGCAGTCTTTCTTTGGCACAGTACAGAATGTCCAGAGCTGCCCTGACTGTAACGGTACCGGTAAAATCGTGAAAGAAAAATGCCCGGATTGTCGCGGAACCGGCTATATTGCCGGCAAGAAAAAAATCAAGGTATCCATTCCGGCAGGTATTGACAACGGACAGAGTGTCCGCATCCGTGAAAAGGGAGAACCGGGAATTAACGGTGGGCCAAGAGGCGATTTGTTAGTAGAAGTAGTGGTATCAAGACATCCTGTGTTCCAGCGTCAGGATATGAACATCTACTCTACAGCACCGATTTCCTATGCACAGGCTGCTTTAGGCGGCGAAATTCGTATCAATACGGTGGACGGCGATGTACTTTATGAGGTGAAGCCGGGCACACAGACCGATACCCGTATCCGTTTAAAGGGAAAAGGGGTACCGTCTCTGCGAAATAAAGCTGTTCGCGGTGACCATTATGTTACCTTAGTGGTGCAGGTACCTACCGGTTTGAGTGGAGAGGCGAAAGAGGCACTGCGTAAATTTGACGAACTGACCGGAGGGTCCTTGAATAACGCTAAAGACGCAGCAGGTGCGTCTTCTGCAGAAAAGCCGAAGAAAAAGAAAGGCTTCATGGATAAAATCAAAGAATCTTTAGATGATATTTAAATGTTTAGTTAGGAGGGTGCTTGATGGCATCCTCTTTTTCTAGTACTTATTACCTATTGAGAGGGGTTACTAAATGTAGTATCATGTCGTTAAATGGTGGTGTAAAACGACCATATATTGTGTTTCTTGATAGTTTAATCCCATGATTGAGAAATGGGAGGTTTTGTTGGATATAAGGAGAGAGTGCTATGAGCCGTTTGGCTGCAAAGAGCAATCATACGAAGGTCGTATTTCAGCAGTGGCGTTTTAAGCAGGAGATAAAACTAGAGCATCAAAAACAGGAACTGCAGGAGGAAAAGAGAGAGTTAGAGAGAGCCCGCAGGGCTTTTGAGAGAGAAAAGAAAGAATATACGCTGTGGCAGAAGTCGGAGGATGGGCGTCTGCAGAGTGAAAACAAGCTTTTTCAGATGAAATGGAAGATACTTGAAGAAGAATTAAAAAAGTTGGCGGATGAAAAACAGCAGGTGGAGAAGCAACGCAACTTTTACCGTTATGTGGAAGAACACGAGAAGAAAAATCAGATTCCAATTGCAAAATGCGAAGGTATGGGAGAAATGTTCTTTGTGGGTGTTGGCAGTGAACCTGCCTTAAAGCGCCGTTACAAAGACCTGATTAAGATTTATCATCCTGATAATTTAGATGGAGACACCGGAACGATTCAGGAGATTAACAGAGAATACGATAGATTGAAAGCGATATATCAGTAATAAATGAGGGATAAGCATAGACAGCTATCCCTCATTTTGCGTTATTTACATTGGAAAGAAGCCTAAAAATTATGCCGGATAAACCAGATGGGCTTCGTCAATATGGTACAGCACATTCTCTAAATAGCGGTTGGCAAGGTAATTTGCCATGCCAAGATTCATATCAAGATAGTTGCCGCAATCCTTAGGAGAAGCTCCCGGTACTTCACCTTTAAAATCACGGATGAATTCAAACATTTCAACCATCAAATCTACAATATCTTTGGATTCATAATCGCCAGCAAGTAAGAGATAAAAACCGGTGCGGCATCCCATAGGCCCAAAGTAGATGGTTTTGTCTTTAAACTGGGGATGATTTCTTAAAAAGGTAGCGGCAAGATGTTCGATGGTGTGCATTTCCGCAGTATTCATCACCGGTTCTTCGTTTGGGGACGTCATGCGTAAATCAAAAGTAGTGATGACTTCTGCACCTACAGTATCCTTTCTGGATACATAAACACCTGGCTGTAATTTGATGTGGTCTATGGTAAAACTTGCAATCTTTTCCATTTAAAACCTCCTATAAAAACTGATTCTTATTGTGACAAAGTCTATTTTAGAAGAAATTCTTAAAACATGCAAGGAGTAGTGTGAAAAAGGAATCGTGATTAATCTGAAAAGCTTGATTTCAAATTTGCAGAAAAATGTATCGGGTGTTGACGCAGGAGCTATCACAATGATAGGATAAAAATATTAGAAACAAAAGGCGGATGATTTATGGGAGACTATGATTTTACAGCGGAACCCTGTGTTCTGATACAGGGAGCAATGGATACAGAAACGGAATATCTGATTGGACAGTTGAAAGAGCCGCAAAAGGTTATCATGGGAAACTGGACTTTTTATACCGGATTCTTAGGGAAATATGAGGAACCGGTGGTTATTTCTAAAACTTATCAGGGAATGGTAAATGCGGCAGCAGCAAGCAGCCTTGCACTTTTTAATTTTAAGCCTAAAGCAGTTATCAATCAGGGAATTGCAGGAGGACATGACCCTTCTTTTCACAGGGGAGATATTGTATTAGGAGAAAAGGTAATTCCTATGGGAGCTATGATTAGGGAGTATGCACCAGAAGGGGAAGGTATCAGCGAGACAAAATTTGAACCGTTGCCCATTGAGATTTATTATGCCAGGACAGGGCATAGGGAAAAGGTGACAGAATTTCCCTGTGATGAGAAATTGTTACAGATAGCAGAACGTGTAGAGACGACTCTGCATACGGGACGGGGAGTGTTAGGTTCTGCAGATGAGTGGAATAACCAGATAGACAGGATTGCATTGCTCCGTGAGAAGTATCATACGGCTTCAGAGGATATGGAATCGGCAGCTGTGGCACAGTTGTGTCTTTCCTATGGCATCCCGTTTCTTGGGATTCGGATTCTCTCTAATTCGATTGTCAACGGAGAGGAATTTGACGAGTCGGTAGGAATTGAGGGGCAGAAATTTACGTTACGATTAGTGGAGGCATTACACGGGGTATGAGAAGAAATGTTTTTCCGGGTGGCAGAAAGGATTGCAGCAAAGGGAGTGACAGCATGTACAGGGTATATGCTGTCATAGTATTTTTATGTGTACTGTTTGTAATGACAGTGGGACTGACAGAAAAGACTAAAGCAGAGCAGGTAAAAATCATTTTTACCAAAGAGGAGAAAGAATTTATTGAAAATGCGGGGGAAGTCACCATTGCCTTTATTCCAAATCGGTCACCTATGTCGGGAAGAAATGAGGATGGAGAAATTGAGGGAATCACGGTAGATATTGTAAGACTGATAGAGGAACGCAGTGGATTGACATTTCATTATACAATGATGCAGCCGGGAGAGAGGTCTGTAGAATATTTACGTGAGCATCCAAAGGATATGATTGCAGGTGTACTTTCGGAGAATAAAGAATTTGCAGATGAGGGGTATCTGCTGACAGAGAATATTTATTCCGATGATGTGGCATTAGTATGTAAAGAGGGAATGGATTACGATGTTGATGCGGGAGATAATACTTACAGGCTGGCAATTCCGAGAAGCTATGCTGCATTAGAACACTATGTAAAAGAGAAATATCCCCAGTTTGAAGTTATCTTTGGTGCTACCACCAGAGAGGCGGTAGCGATGGTGGAGCGGGGAGAGGCAGATATGGCGGCACAGAATGTGCGGGTATTAGAACCGATTCTTTCTAGTCCGCAGTTTGAAAATATCACGGTGGTGCCTACTTATTTTCTGAGGGAGCATACTGCAATTGTGTCGTTAGCTTCCGAAGAAAACAAGCTTTTGACAGGAATTATCAATAAATGTATCGATACTATTTCTGAAACAGATATTTCACAGTTTACGGTAGATCACACGGTTTCAAGTATCTACCGTATGACATGGAGCGATGTACTTTATAAGTATCGCTATTTTATCATTGAGATAGCAATGATGTCATTGGTAGTATTTTTTTTGATGTGGTTGCTTTATATTTCAAAAAAACGTTATTACCTGAATTTAGAGGATAAAAATAAAGAACTGGCAGAGGCGGTGGAGAGGGCTGACAGAGCGAATGCTGCAAAGGGCAGGTTTTTGGCAAAGATGAGCCATGAAATCCGTACACCATTGAATACAATTATCACATTGACAGCACTAGCGAAAAAGAAGAAGGAAGTCCCGGAAAATCTGAAACAGGATTTAAAAAAAATACAGGTATCAGGAGATCTTTTGCTGAGTGTTATCAATGATGTACTAGATGTGTCTGCCATTGAAATGGAAAAAATGAAACTGACACAGGAGCTGTTTAATATACAGGAATTAGTTTCCTCTATTGCAATGGTATATGAAGCAGAATGCAGTCAGAAGGGGATTTTGTTTCACTTAGAAATGCAAATGAGGGATGTATATGTAGTGGGGGATGCTATTCGTGTGCAGCAGATTCTTATGAATCTTCTTTCTAATGCCTGCAAATTTACGCAGGAAGGAGGAAGAATTGATCTTTTTGTAAATGAGACTATGAAAGAGGAACAAAGAGCCTGTTACATATTTAAGATAAAGGATGACGGGGAAGGTATGACGGAGGAAATGCAGCAGAGGCTGTTTTTGCCTTTTGAGCAGGAGGAAGCAGGCACTTACCATAAATACGGAGGAAGCGGTCTAGGACTTTCCATTGTGAAAAGCCTGACAGAGTTAATGCAGGGAACTGTTACCTGTGAGTCAGAAAAAGGAAAGGGAACAACATTTACAGTGAAATTGTCCTTAGAAATTGCACCGGAAGAAATGCAGCAAAAAATGCAGGGTAAGGATGTAGGTGAAAGAAAACTTGCAGAAACACCGGAAGAAACATATGATTTTGGCGGAAGAACCATACTGTTAGCGGAAGATACGGAGATGAACGCTGAAATTATGATGGATTTACTGGAGTTGGTAAATTTAAAAACGGTTTGGGCGAAAGACGGAGAAGAAGCAGTAAAACTGTTTGAAGCATCGGCTAAGGGAGAATATTTTGCTGTTCTGATGGATGTCAATATGCCCCGGATGAACGGTTACGAGGCTGCAAAGGCGATTCGGGCATCAAAGCATCCGGAAGGAAAAAACATTCCGATATTTGCCATGACTGCGAATGCCTTTGAGGAGGATGTGACGGCGGCGAAGGAGGCGGGAATGAATGAACATATTGCAAAACCGGTGGATATCGACCTGCTTTACGGATTACTTGCAAAATTTTTGCAAAAATAGAAGTTATGTGATATGATGTTCCGTAGCTATGTGCGGAAATGAAGCGTGACGGGAAAATGTGAGGTGCAAATATATGAAATGGAATAAATATACCATCGAGACAACAACGGCAGCAGAGGATTTTATGAGCTCCATGCTGATGGAACTTGGCATTGAGGGAGTGGAGATTGAGGATAATATTCCCTTATCGAAAGAGGATCAGGCAGATATGTTTATCGATTTTCTGCCGGAGCTTCCCCCGGATGACGGTGTCAGTCATGTCAGCTTTTACTTAGAGGACAATGGGGAGGACTACACGGAACTGTTAAAGCAGGTGAAAACCGAACTGGAAAACCTGCGAAAAATCGTGGATGTGGGAAGCGGTATCATTACCTCTGACCAGACGGAGGATTTAGACTGGATAAACAACTGGAAAAAATTCTTCAGTTCCTTCTATATTGATGATATTTTAATCAAACCGACCTGGGAAGAATTGAAAGAAGAAGATAAGGACAAGTTTTTGATTGAAATTGATCCGGGGGTATCTTTTGGAACAGGAAAACATGAGACCACCCAGCTTTGCATCCGTCAGCTGCTAAAGTATATTCGCGGAAATGCGGAGTATCAGCCTAAGAACACTGCGCCGAAGGTCTTAGACGTAGGCTGCGGCAGTGGAATTTTATCGATTGTGGCATTAAAGCTAGGCGCAAGAGAAGTGGTGGGAACCGACCTTGATCCCGATTGTATGACCTCTACCCATGATAATATGGAAGTCAATCATTTAGATTTAAATAAGGGTACTTTTTATGTGGGAAATCTGATTGATGATACAAAATTGCAGGAAGAAGTAGGAACGGAAGAGTATGATATCGTAGTGGCGAATATTTTAGCAGATGTGATTATCCCGATGGCTCCGGTGATTCCGGCACGATTGAAAAAGGGAGGCTACTTTATTACTTCCGGTATCATTGATTTTAAAGAAAATGCAGTGAAAGAAGCCATTGAACATGCCGGGCTTACGGTAGTAGAAATCAATCACCAGGGAGAGTGGGTGAACATCACCGCCCGCAAAGGAGAATCATAGATGTATCAGTTTTTTGTGGAGGATACACAGGTATCTGCTTCTGCTGTGACGATTGAGGGAAGTGACGTCAATCATATCAAAAATGTGCTCCGTATGAAATGCGGCGAAAAGGTACGCATCAGTACGCAGTCGGGAAAAAATTATTACTGTGAACTTACAGAGATTACGGAAAATATAGTACAGGCAGATATCTTAGAAGAAATTGCAGAGGGGACAGAACTGCCCAATAAAATATATCTTTTTCAGGGACTGCCGAAGGCGGATAAGATGGAACTGGTGATTCAAAAAGCGGTAGAGTTAGGCGCTTATGAGATCATTCCGGTGGCGATGAAAAACTGTGTGGTAAAGCTAGATGATAAAAAGGCAGAGAATAAGGTGAGACGGTGGCAGGAGATTGCAAAGAGCGCAGCAAAACAGTCGAAACGCAGTCTGATACCTAAAGTGCGTATGCCTCTAACCTATCAGCAGGCAGTAGAAATGGCAAAAGAATTACAGGCAGTATTTGTGCCCTATGAAAATGAGCGTGGTATGGCAGCGACAAAAGAGGCAGTAGAGCGTCTTACGCTAGGACAGAGTATTGGTGTTTTTATCGGGCCCGAGGGAGGCTTTTCCCCAGAAGAAATTGCACTCGCAAAGGATGAAAACATGCAGCTCATTTCTTTGGGAAAACGGATTTTGCGGACAGAGACTGCCGGACTTGCCACCTTAGCCATTCTGGCATATCATTTAGAGACATTAGCGTGATTTACAGATAGACAGTACAGAATGTAGAATAGAAAGAGTGAGAAGTAAATGCAGGCATATTTAGATAATTCTGCTACCACAAGGTGCAGCGAGCGGGCACGGGATATTATGGTAAAAGTGCTCATGGAAGATTTTGGAAATCCATCATCGCTTCATAACATGGGTATGGTCGCAGAAGGTTATATAAAAAAAGCAAAAGAACAGATTGCAAAAACCTTAAAAGCGGAGGAAAAAGAAATCCTGTTTACCTCCGGCGGAACAGAATCAAACAATATGGCATTGATTGGGACGGCACTGGCAAATAAGCGTGCCGGAAATCATATCATTACCACATCCATTGAACATGCCTCCGTGTCGGCAGTGATGGCATATCTAGAAGAGATGGGATTTCGGGTAACCTATTTAAAGGTGGACAAGGATGGCTTGATTTCTTTAGAGGAATTAAAAGAAGCAGTCTGCGAGGAAACCATTCTGGTATCTCTTATGATGGTAAACAATGAGATAGGAGCCGTGGAACCTATTGAAGAGGCAGTAAGAATTATTAAGGCGAAAAATCCGAGGACTCTGGTACATGTGGATGCCATTCAGGCATATGGGAAATACCGTATCTATCCGAAAAAGTTAGGAATTGACTTGCTATCTGTCAGTGGACACAAAATCCATGCTCCAAAAGGAACCGGATTTTTATATATCAAGGATAAGACAAAGATAAAACCGATTATTTACGGTGGAGGGCAGCAGAAAGGAATGCGTTCCGGCACGGAAAATGTACCGGGGGCAGCGGCACTTGGAGTGGCAGCAGAAGAGATTTATGAGAATTTCGAGGAGAAAATTGACCACCTTTATGCCCTCAAAGAGCGGTTTATCAAAGGCGTTACAGAGATAGAGGGAGTCACTGTAAACGGTAAGGTGGGAAGAGATTCTGCCCCGCAGATTGTCAGTGTCAGCATAGAGGGAGTGCGCAGCGAGGTAATGCTTCATTCCTTAGAGGAAAAAGAAATTTATGTCTCTGCGGGAAGCGCCTGTTCTTCTAATAAACCGGCGCCAAGCAAGACGCTTATAAGTATCGGATTATCCAAAAGTCAGCTAGAGAGCACCATACGTTTCAGTTTTTGTGTGAATACCACAGAGGAAGAAATCGATTATGCCATTGCAGCATTGAAGGAAATCATTCCTTTCCGTAGGAAATTCACCCGTAAATAATGATATTTTACCGGCTTTCTTAATAAGACAAATCAGAGAGGACAGACATAACATGTCACAAGAAGTGGAGGAATACTATGTACAAAGCATTTTTGATAAAATATGCAGAAATTGCCATCAAAGGAAAAAACCGCTATCTGTTTGAGGATGCGTTAGTAAGTCAGATGAACCATGCCTTAAAAAAAGTGGACGGTACTTTTAAAATCCGCAAAGAACAGGGGCGCATCTATGTGGAAACCGAGGGAGACTTTGATTTTGACGAAGCGGTAGAAGCATTAAAATGTGTGTTTGGTATAGTGGGAATCTGTCCGGTAGTGATTTTAGAAGATGAAGGCTTTGATAAATTAGCAGAGGAAGTAATCCGTTATATTGATATGGCATATCCGGACAAAAACTTTACCTTTAAAGTCAATGCCCGCCGTGCAAGAAAAAATTATCCGTTGGAATCTATGGAAATCAATGCGAAGATGGGAGAGCGGATTTTAGAAGCGTATCCGGGGTTGAAAGTAGATGTGCATAAGCCGGATGTGATGATTAATATTGAAATCCGCAGCCAGATTAACCTGTATTCTACCGTGATACCGGGACCAGGCGGTATGCCGGTGGGAACAAACGGGAAAGCAATGCTGCTGCTTTCCGGCGGTATCGACAGTCCGGTAGCAGGATATATGATTGCAAAGCGTGGTGTTACCATTGATGCTACTTATTTCCATGCACCGCCTTACACTTCCGAGCGTGCAAAACAAAAAGTGGTGGATTTGGCAAAAATCGTTGCAAAATATTCGGGGCCTATCAATCTTCACGTAGTGAATTTTACGGATATTCAGCTTTACATCTATGAACAGTGTCCCCATGAGGAACTGACCATCATTATGCGTCGTTACATGATGAAATTAGCAGAGCATTTTGCAAAAGAAAAGAAATGTTTAGGCTTAATTACCGGAGAGAGTATCGGACAGGTGGCAAGCCAGACCATGCAGTCCCTTGCGGCGACCAATGAGGTTTGCACTATGCCGGTATATCGTCCGCTCATTGGCTTTGATAAACAGGAAATTGTGGAGATTTCCGAAAAGATAGATGCCTACGAGACATCCATTTTACCTTTTGAGGATTGCTGTACCATTTTTGTGGCAAAGCATCCGGTGACAAAACCGAGTCTTAATGTCATTCATAATGATGAGAGAAAACTAGAAGAGAAGATAGATGCACTGATGCAGGAAGCGATAGATACAGTAGAAGTAATCCATATTGAAGCATAAAAGCACATCGGCGCGCAAAGTAAGATAACAAAAAACCACGGAAACAAGAGTTTCTGTGGTTCATGTTTGAAAACATTAATATCAGACAAGGAGTAAATTAATTAGATTAAGTATGGTTTTAATGTTTCCATGATTTCATCAATGTTGCTCTCAGCATGGATAGCTAAGTCGATTGGTTTTGATAAATCCAAACTGAAGATACCCATGATGGATTTTGCATCAATGACATATCTTCCAGAGATTAAATCGAAATCAAACTCATACTGTGTGATAGCGTTGACGAAGGATTTTACCTTGTCGATGGAATTTAAAGAAATCTGTACTGTTTTCATAGTGAAAAACCTCCTTAAGATTAACTATTCAAGTTACTTTTATACTAAAGGTTTTTTATGGAAAAGTCAACAGTAAATGGAGGTTAAGAATGAAAAAAGCGGCATTACATAATCTCGGCTGTAAAGTAAATGCTTATGAGACGGAGGCAATGCAGCAGATTTTAGAAGCAGCAGGCTACGAGATTGTGCCATTTACCGAAAAAGCAGATGTCTATGTGATTAACACCTGTTCTGTTACAAACATGGCAGACAGGAAGTCAAGACAGATGCTTCATAAAGCGAAAAAGACAAACCCTAAGGCGATTGTGGTGGCAGCGGGCTGTTATGTGCAGACAAAAGAAGCAGAATCATCCTTAGATGAGAGTATTGATATAGTTATTGGAAATAATAAAAAACATGAACTGGTAGAACTTATAGAAAAATATGAAAGAAACCGTTTGACAGAAGAAACGAAAGAGCCCAAAAAAACAAAAAGTGTGGTGGATATTAACCATGAGAAACAGGAGTATGAGAAACTTCGTATAGAAAAAACGGCGGAGCATACCCGTGCCTTCTTAAAGGTTCAGGATGGCTGCAACCAGTTCTGCAGTTATTGTATTATTCCTTTTGCGAGAGGCAGGGTCAGAAGCAGGAAGGCAGAGGATGTCTTAGAGGAAGTAAAACGTCTTGCAAAGCGTGGGGTAAAAGAAGTGGTGCTGACTGGCATCCATTTAAGCTCCTACGGCGTAGATACCGGGGATCATCTTCTTCATTTAATCGAGATGGTACATGAGGTGGAAGAAATCAAAAGGATCCGTCTCGGCAGTCTTGAGCCTCGGATTGTTACGGAAGAATTTGTGAAAAGAATTTCACAGTTAGAAAAAATCTGCCCTCATTTTCATCTTTCCCTGCAGAGCGGATGTGATACAGTACTTGCCCGGATGAACCGTCGTTATGATACGGCAGAATACGAGGCGGGATGTGATCTGCTGCGGAAGTATTTTGTTCATCCGGCAATTACAACAGATGTAATTGTCGGTTTCCCCGGAGAAACAGAGGAAGAATTTCAGATAACAAAAGAGTATTTAGAGCGCATTCATTTTTATGAGATGCACATTTTTAAATATTCAAAAAGAGAGGGCACGAAGGCAGCTGTGATGGCAGACCAGGTGCTAGAGCAGGAAAAAACGAGACGCAGCGGTATCTTACTTGAGCTAGAGAAAAAAATGTCCGAGGAGTTTCGCAATGACTATTTAGGAAAACAGGTGACGGTACTCTTAGAGGAAGAGGTGGAATTGGATGGAAAAACCTATTTTACCGGATATACAAAAGAGTATGTAAAAGTGGCATACGAGACAGGAAAAGACATGACGAATCAGTTCATTACCGGTACGATTCAGAAACAATTAACAGGAGATATCTATCTTTTGGTTGAATTTTAGGACAAACTATATTAAAATAGATACAGCAATGCTTTTAAGCAGGTATAAGGGCGTGACAAATATGCAAAATATCAATAATACACAATATTTTAAAGTGGAAAAAGAACCGGAGCTTAAAGTGGGAGATGTCTTAGAGATTGTTTACCACGCATTAAGTGAAAAAGGGTATAATCCGGTGAATCAGATTGTTGGATATATTATGTCTGGAGATCCTACTTATATTACCAGCCATAATAATGCAAGAAGCCTGATCATGAAGGTAGAACGTGACGAGTTGGTGGAAGAAGTTTTAAAATCTTATATCAAAAACAATCGTTGGTCGTAGTAACGGAGAGAGTATGCGAATTTTAGGATTAGATTTTGGCTCAAAGACTGTCGGTGTGGCAGTCAGCGACGAGCTTTTGTTGACGGCACAGGGACTGGAAATCGTAAGACGCCAGTCTCCTAATAAACTGCGCCAGACTTTGGCAAGGATTCAGGAGATTGTAACGGAATATCAGGTGGATCGCATTGTATTAGGTTTCCCGAAGAACATGAATAATACGGAGGGAGAGCGTTGCGAAAAGACAAAAGAATTTAAAGAGATGTTAGAAAGACGCACCGGACTAGAAGTAGTGTTATGGGATGAGCGTCTGACCACTGTTTCGGCAGATAAGTACATGATGGAAACGGGTATCCGAAGAGAAGACCGCAAGAAGTACGTAGATGAGATTGCGGCTGTTTTTATTTTGCAGGGATATTTAGATTCACTTGCGATGAAAAAAGAAAAAGACGAGTAAAATTTGCCAGGTGGCTTGTGCTGCAGTAAGGCAGCAGAGGTAGAAGTGTGAAAGGAAATGAATATGGAATGGAAAAAGTAACATTTGTTGATCCTGAGACAAAAGAAGAAATTCAGTTTTTTGTTGTGGAGGAGACACAGATTAACGGTACGCGTTATCTTTTTGTGACAGAAGAAGAGGATGGCGACTGTGATGCGTATATTTTAAAAGAAGTCGCAGCGGAGAAAGAGGATGTATTCTACGAGATGGTAGAGGACGATACGGAGCTCGCAGCGGTAGGAAAAATATTTGCGGAATTAGTTGAGGATGCGGAGGTAAGATTTTGAAAAAAGAAAAAACTTCAAAGTTAAAAATCATTCCATTAGGCGGATTAGAGCAGATTGGAATGAACATTACTGCCTTTGAGTATGAAGACAGTATTATTGTTGTGGACTGCGGTCTGTCCTTCCCGGAGGATGATATGTACGGAATTGATCTTGTGATTCCGGATATCACTTATCTGAAGGATAATATTGAGAAAGTGAAGGGATTTTTTATCACCCATGGGCACGAGGATCACATCGGTGCCATCCCTTATGTATTAAAAGAAGTAAATGTACCGCTTTATGCGACCAAGCTGACCATCGGTATCATTGAGCACAAATTAAAAGAGCACAACATGCTCACGAAAGTAAAGCGTAAGGTTGTAAAATACGGACAGCATATTAATTTAGGCTGTTTTAGGGTAGAGTTCATTAAGACCAATCACAGTATTCAGGATGCGGCAGCCCTTGCCATTTATTCTCCGGCAGGCACTGTGGTTCATACCGGAGACTTTAAGGTGGACTATACACCGGTATTTGGAGATGCCATTGATTTACAGCGTTTTGGAGAGATTGGCAAAAAGGGTGTCTTAGCGTTAATGTGTGACAGTACCAACGCAGAGCGTCCGGGATTTACCATGTCAGAAAAAACAGTGGGAAAGGCATTTGACGACATTTTTGCAGACCATAAGAATACCCGTATTATTATTGCCACCTTTGCTTCAAACGTAGACCGTGTACAGCAGATTATCAACACGGCATATAAATATGGAAGAAAAGTAGTGGTTGAGGGAAGAAGCATGGTAAATATTATCGGAACTGCTTCCGAACTTGGCTATATCAATATCCCGGATAATACCCTTATCGACATTGAGGAGTTAAAGAGCTATCCGGATGAAAAGACGGTTCTTATTACCACAGGAAGCCAGGGAGAATCTATGGCAGCGTTGTCCCGTATGGCATCCGGCATTCATAAAAAAGTAACCATTAAGCCAAACGATACCATTGTATTAAGCTCCAATCCGATTCCGGGAAATGAAAAAGCAGTTTCCCGTATCATCAACGAGCTTTCTATGAAAGGCGCGAATGTCATTTTCCAGGATGTGCATGTATCCGGTCATGCCTGTCAGGAGGAAATAAAACTCATTTATTCTCTGGTACGGCCGAAATATGCGATACCGGTACACGGTGAGTACCGGCATTTGATTGCACAGGCGAGAGTGGCAGAGGAGCTTGGCATCAACAAGGACAATATTTTTATCCTTTCCTCCGGAGATGTGTTAGAATTAGATGAGGAGAGTGCAGAGGTTACCGGAAAAGTCCATGTGGGAGATATCATGGTAGACGGACTTGGGGTCGGTGATGTGGGAAATATCGTACTTAGGGACAGACAGCACTTAGCAGAAGATGGTATCATTATTGTGGTAGTAACGTTAGAAGGCGGTTCCGGTCAGGTACTTGCAGGTCCGGATATCGTATCCCGCGGTTTTGTCTATGTCAGGGGAGCTGAAAGCCTGATGGAAGAGGCAAAACAGCTTTTAGATGACAAGATGCAGTATTGTATGGACAGAGGTATTACTGACTGGGGCAAGATTAAGAATGAGATTAAAGATTCATTAGGCGATTTCGTATGGAAAGAAACGAAGAGAAGGCCGATGATTATGCCGATTATTATGGAAGTGTAAAACGGCATATAGGTAGAGAGTAAGAGAGGGATTGCAGTGGCGATGAACTTGAACAAGATGGTTTTTAAATTTGTCAGATTCAGTTTTTCTATTCTGGTTACATTGTTGGTAGTTGCATGCTTAATAAAGTTAGGTGCATCCTGCTATGAGTTTGGGTACCGGGTATTTACCGAAAAACCGATGGAAGAAGCTCCCGGAACGGATAAAGTGGTGGAAGTGACTGCAGATATGTCTGAAATTGAGATTGGAAAGCTGTTAGAGAAAAACGGTTTGGTAAGAGATGAGAAGCTGTTTTATGCTCAACTGAAATTATCTGCATATTCAGGGAAATTAAGACCCGGCACCTATACCTTAAATACTTCCATGACGGCAAAAGAAATGATGGTGGTAATGACAACGGTTCTAGAAGAAGATACGGAAACCGAAACGGAGAGTGAGGCGAAAGCGGCAACGTGATAGTAGATGAGAGACTCGTTACCTATATCAATTCCCTTGACAGCGGTAACACGGAGATTTTAGACCAGATAGAAAAAGAAGCCATTGCAGATGATGTTCCAATTATAAGGAAAGAAATGCAGCAGTTTTTAAAACTTCTTCTTTCCATAAAAAGGCCGGCAAGAATTTTAGAAGTAGGGACAGCTGTTGGATTTTCTGCCCTACTGATGGCAGAGTACAATCCTGTGGATTGTCAAATCACAACCATAGAGAATTATGAAAAGCGTATTCCCATCGCAAGAGAAAACTTCCGCCGTGCTAGAAAAGAAGAAAAGATAACTCTCTTAGAGGGAGATGCAGCCGAGATACTAAAAACCTTAGAAACGCCCTATGACCTTATTTTTATGGACGCGGCTAAGGGGCAGTATATTCACTTCATGCCTGACGTGCTGCGTCTGCTGTCAAAAGATGGTGTTTTAGTTTCGGACAATGTATTACAGGATGGCGATATTATCGAGTCCCGCTTCGTAGTGACGAGAAGAAACCGTACCATCCACAAACGGATGCGTGACTATCTATACGAATTAACTCATAATGAAGAACTAGTGACA
Organism: Clostridiales bacterium; assembly: GCA_029006795.1. GTDB lineage: Bacteria > Bacillota > Clostridia > Lachnospirales > Lachnospiraceae > Roseburia. The sequence continues at coordinate 23,526 of JAQXGQ010000003.1, forward strand.
GCCGTTCTTCCTGTCGGAGACGGTATCACCGTAAGTTCCCATATTTCGCCAAAGGAAAGGAATAATCCGATATGAGAAAACCAGAATTACTAATTCCGGCAAGCAGCTTAGAAGTTCTAAAAATAGCAGTGATTTTTGGTGCCGATGCCGTATATATAGGCGGCGAAGCCTTTGGGCTTCGCGCCAAAGCAAAGAATTTTTCTATGGAAGAAATCAAAGAAGGCATCGCCTTTGCCCATGAGCATGAGGTAAAAGTTTATATTACGGCAAACATCCTTGCACACAACGGGGATTTAGAGGAGGCAAGGAAATATTTTGCAGAACTAAGAGAGATAAAGCCGGATGCCTTGATTATTTCAGACCCGGGTATGTTTCTGTTAGCAAAAGAGGTTTGCCCTGAAATTGAGCGTCATATCAGTACTCAGGCAAACAATACCAATTATGCGACTTACCGTTTCTGGTATGAATTAGGTGCAAAAAGAGTGGTTTCTGCCAGGGAGCTTTCTTTAGAGGAAATCAAAGAAATTCGTGCCAATATACCGGATGATTTGGAAATCGAGACATTTATTCACGGTGCCATGTGTATTTCCTATTCGGGAAGATGCTTATTATCCAATTATTTTACCGGCAGGGATGCCAATCAGGGCGCCTGTACCCATCCCTGCCGCTGGAAATACTCCATTGTGGAAGAGACAAGACCAAACGAATATATGCCTGTCTATGAAAATGAGCGTGGAACCTATATTTTCAATTCCAAAGACCTTTGCATGATAGAGCATATCCCGGAATTAATGGAAACGGGTATTGACAGTTTTAAAATAGAGGGTAGAATGAAAACTGCATTATATGTGGCAACTGTGGCGAGAACCTATCGGAGGGCGATTGATGATTATATCGAGTCACCAGAGCTTTATAAGGAGCATCTGCCCTGGTATTTAGACCAGATTTCTAACTGTACTTACCGCCAGTTCACCACCGGATTTTTCTTCGGAAAACCTTCTGAGGAAGCTCAGATTTATGATAACAATACCTATTTAAAGGAGTATACCTATCTTGGAATTGTAGGAGAGCAGAATGGGGAGGGACTTTACCGGATTGAGCAGAGAAATAAATTCTCTGTGGGCGAAGAACTTGTAGTGATGAAACCCAATGGGGAAAATAGAGCGGTAACAGTTCACCGGATTTTAGATGAAGAGGGCAATGAGATGGAAGCAGCACCCCATCCAAAACAGGTGTTATATATTGACCTGGGACAGCCATTAGACCGGTATGATATTTTGCGAAGAAAAGAATAGGAGGGTGATTACCATGAAAGATGGGACAAAAGAAGAGAAATATGTTGCATATGTGGGCACTTATACCCATGAGAACAGTGTGGGAATTCACATCTATGACGTGGATGTGGCAAAAGGCCAGCTGACAGAGCGCAAGGTAGTGCCGATTAATAATCCGTCAGATGTTGTGGTTTCAAAAAACAAAAAATATCTGTACTCCATCGCAGATGAGGGGGTAGAAGCATTTAAAATCATGCCGGATGGTGATTTAGAGCCTGTCAATAAACAGTGGATTGGCGGTATGAGAGGCTGCTATGTGGAAGTAGATGACGAAAATCGCTACCTGTTTGTAGGTGGTCATCACGACGGACGTGTCAGTATGATGAGACTGAAAGAGGACGGAAGCATCGGTGGGATAGCGGACGGTATCTTCCATAAGGGAACAGGAAGAGTCAGTGACAGACACAACAGTGTACCTCATGTAGACTGTGTAAAGCTGACACCGGATCAGAAATTCTTATGTGCCGTAGACAATGGACTTGACCAGGTCAGAATTTATAAAGTAGATTATGAGTTTGGAAAGTTAAAGCTAATTGACATTATCCGTGGACCGTTAGATTCTGCTCCGCGTATGATACGTTTCTCTAGAAATGGAAACTATGCTTACATATTATATGAACTTTTGAATGTGGTAGAAGTTTATAAATATAACGTTGTGGATGGCGAGCCTGTATTTGAAAAAATCCAGACGGTTTCCACTGAGTATAAGGATGATGAGGATATCTGTTCTGCTTCCGGTATGGAGATTTCTAAAAGTGGTAACTATTTATTCTGCTCTAACGCAGGTGTCAATTCTGCCGTAGTATTTGAAATTGATGAGAAAAGCGGCACACTCAAAGAGGCATTCCGTACGAAAGTGGACAGTGACTATCCAAAGATGTTAGCGATTTATCCGGATGAGAAACATTATCTGACATTAAATAATGCTTCTAACGAAATCGTATCTTATGTAATTAATTATAAGGAAGGGTATTCTTTGCAGGCAGGTGCCCCGGTAAAGGTGGATAAACCGAACTGTATTTATATGTTAAAAATATAAGTGTATAAATGTATTTTATAGGGTTGACAAATAATAGAAAAAGAGGTAAAGTATCGTTATGACGGAAAAACCGTTGTAATAATATTATGTGCAGGGACAGAGCCGCAGCCCTGGTACATAAACTTCTAACTTTATAAGATGACAAGGAGGAGTCAAAATGAAACAAAATGAAAAAGGGACGCCAAAGGGAACGTTAAAGCGTGGCTTCGCTGCATTATTAACTTCCTGTATGTGTGTGTCCATGGTACCTGCAGATGCTTTCGCTGCAGAATTACAGCAGGAGGGATATAAGGCACTCGACATGCAGTTAGACGCTGAGGAAGACATCAAAGCCGCAGAGGTTAATTACAGCCTTGCAGGTAAGACTGAGTTCTACCTTACAGAGGGTCAGACCCAGGAAGTAAAAGTCTTAGGTGGCGAGAATGAGGTAGCACTTGACAATGCTGATTGGGTTGCAAAAAAAGTAGTAAATGGTGTGGAAGAAAAAGAAGCTTCTGATGAGCTTAGCGTTACTGATGGAGAGGCGAGTTTTGGTGCTTTAGCTGCTGACGTACAGTACGTAGGTGATACCTATCACCTTTATCCACAGAAAAATGGCGAGAATTTAGTAGATGCAAATGGAAATGCTTTGTTCTACACAGCAACTTATCTTGGAAAAGTAAAAATTACACCGGCTACTACCGAAATGA
>JAQXGQ010000004.1 GCA_029006795.1 Clostridiales bacterium
GGCTGGACCAAGATTACCAGCGGAAATCTGATAGGTTGGGTTAGCAATGATTACCTGTATTTTGGCGAGGAAGCAGAACAAAAAATTGATCAAAAAATCAAGCTGAATCATTTGAATTTCTTAGAGGTTGTCCGGGCATTACCGGAATATCCTGTCAGTCAATGTATCAAGGTGTACGGTGTGGCAGGTGGTGTGCCGGGGTACATTAATCACTGGAACACCAAAGCAGATTTCAAAAGTAATATTTGTCGCCTTGTTTTATCGAGAAACGGCTATATGTATAATGAGGCAGAAAAAATTATTGGAACTCAGTTGAGGGAGTTGTCTGTTTATGATACAATTCTTTCTTGCATTGCTTCCGGTGATGATAAGTTAAATGACCTGTATTTAAAGACCGGATTTTCCAGGGCAAAAATCAGTGTTTACATGAAAAACTTAAGTGCTTCTGATATCATTCAGAAAGTGGTTTCCTTTGAAACCGGAGGCTGGGATAACGCCAAGAAGGGTGTCTACCGTATCCGGGATAACTATGTGAATTTCTGGTTCCGCTTTGTTTATCCCCACCTTTCGGATTTGTACATGATGAGTCCGGAAGAATTTTATGATGCTTATATTGCACCGGATATTGAAGAATATTTAAGTCGGTATTTTGTGGAAGTTTGTATGGAGTATTTGGGGTTGCTGAATCTTATGGATAAACTTCCAATGAAAATAACAAAAATGGGAACCTGGGTTGGCAAGGAAGGAACCATTGACATCATTGCCCAGAACAGCGTGAGAGAAAATCTGGTGGGACTCTGCAACTGGGAAAAGCCGGAAATGACCCTTGCCATGTGTGAGGACTTATTTAAAAATATGAAAAAAGCAAAGATAGACGCAAAATATTATTTCCTTTTTTCTGCAAAATCTTTTGATACAGCATTGAAAGAGCGGGCAGAAGCGGATGAGCGTTTTATTCTTGTTGATATGAATGAATTATAAATAACAACTTTGGAGGAATAGATTTTGGCTAAGTCATTGATAATAACGGAGAAACCGAGTGTGGCACAGGAGTTCGCAAGAATCCTCGGTGTCTCCGGGCGAAATGACGGATACATAGAAAACGACAGCTATGTCATCACCTGGTGCGTGGGACATTTGGTGGAAATGGTATATCCGGAAGAATATGATGAAAAATATAAAAAGTGGAAGCTCGAGGATTTACCTTTTTTACCGCAGGAATATAAATATAATGTCATTCCAAGTGTCAGCAAACAGTATGACGTGGTGCATAAAATGTTGCATCGGGAGGATATTGAGAGGGTTTACTGGGCAGGTGATGCCGGAAAAGAAGGACAGACTATCGAAGAAAATATCAGACGTTTCGGCGGTGTCAGAGAGGGTATGGAAGAACTTCGTATTTGGATTGATTCCCAGACGGAGGAAGAGATTTTAAGGGGAATCAAAGAAGCGAAGCCGATGTCGGAATATGATAATCTGGCAAATTCTGGTATAATGCGGACGATTGAAGATTATGCGATGGGAATCAATTTTTCTAGGGTAATGTCTGTAAAATATGGAAAACTCTTAAATGATGCGGCTGCAACTCAAAGCTACACCGCTATTGCTGTGGGACGTGTTATGACCTGTGTACTTGGCATGGTGGTAATCAGAGAGCGGGAAATCCGAAATTTTACTGAGACGCCGTTTTACCGCGTCATGGGGAAATTTCTGCCCAAAGAAGGTATAGGGCAGGCGGAAAATGTAAATGCAGACAGTAACCGTGATGGAGCAGCAGTCGTGGAAGCAGAATGGAAAGCCGTGGAAGGTTCTCATTACTTTGAATCCCCTCTTCTTTATAAAGAGAATGGATTTAAGAAACAGGAAAGTGCAAAGACTCTTATTGAAGAGGTGACGGGAAAACCGGCAGTGGTAAAATCCATCGAGCAGGGAAGCAGCAAAAAAAGAGCACCATTACTATTTAATTTAGCTGAATTACAGGCAGAGTGTTCAAAACGGTTTAAAATCAGCCCGGATGAGACGTTGCAGGTGGCACAGGATTTGTATGAAAAAAAATTGACCACTTATCCGAGAACCGATGCAAGGGTGCTTTCTACGGCAGTGGCAAAGGAGATTGGTAAGAATCTGAACAGGCTTAAGGTGTATGAACCTACCCGCAGTTATGTAGAACGGATTTTAAAGGAAAATTCCCATTACCGCATTGCAAACACCCAGTATACGGATGATTCGAAAATCACAGACCATTATGCTATCATTCCTACGGGACAGCTGACAGAGTTAGATTCCTTAAATGAATTACAGCGAAAAGTGTTTGACCTCATTGTGCGTCGATTTTTAAGTATTTTTTATCCTCCGGCGGAGTATCAAACCGTAAAACTGGTAGTAGAGATAGAGAAAGAATGTTTCTTTGCCTCTGCAAAAGAATTAAAGAGCCCGGGATTTTTAGATATTGTGGGGCGTCCGAAAAATGACGAGGAAAATGGTGAGGAAAAGGAAAGCCCGGGTCTGATGTTGTTAGCAAATCAGTTAAAAAACGGGGACGAACTTTTCGTGGATGGGTTTGAGTTAAGAGAGGGAAAGACGAATCCGCCCAAAAGATATACCTCCGGTTCTATGGTACTTGCCATGGAAAATGCGGGGCAGCTCATTGAGGAGGAAGAGTTAAGAGAACAGATAAAAGGTTCCGGTATCGGAACCTCTGCCACCAGAGCGGAAATTATCAAAAAACTGGTGCGTATCGGCTACCTGAATTTGAATAAAAAGACTCAGATTTTATCCCCGGAGCGGTTAGGGGAAATGATATTTGAAGTGGTGAGCATGACAGTTCCGGCGCTATTGAATCCGAAAATGACTGCATCCTGGGAAAAAGGACTAGACGGTATTACAAGAGGTACGGTGATTATGGAGGATTACCGCCAGAAACTAGAGGACTTTATCCGAAAAGAGACGGTATCCATGATAGAGCGGAATCTGACAGAACAGATTGCTTCAAGAATCCGTCCTTTTGTCGGAAAAGGCGGTAGAGGTTTAGCCGCAAAGAAAAGTCTTGGCGTGTCTTGTCCCATCTGTGGTGGAGACATAGAAACAACTCCCTTTGGTTACGGCTGCAGCAATTACAAGCGGGATGGCAGCGGGTGTAAATTTTCCATTGGAACCATTGCAGGAAGAGATTTAGCGGAAGAGGAAGTAAAGACACTCTTAACAGAGGGAAGAACGGAGACAATCCGTGGCTTTAAGTCTAAAACAGGAAAGAAGTTTGATGCCTGTGTGGCATTAGTGGCAGAAGAAGACGGCAGAAAAGTGCTGAAATTTGATTTTGACCATGTGGAAGCAAAAAAGGTGAAGGATGTGGTGTGTCCTCTTTGTGGTGGTGATATCGTTCAGACACCGTTTGGTTTTGGCTGTGCCAATTATTC
>JAQXGQ010000005.1 GCA_029006795.1 Clostridiales bacterium
GGATAGACCTCTAGTGCTTCATAGGCACGGCGTTTCTGTTTTGCGGTCATAGACCCGGTTAAAAGCACTACCGGAATATGTAACCCGAAATCCTCACATAGTTTCTGATAACTTTCATAATGCTGCCTGGCAAGTACCTCCGTCGGTGCCATAATCGCGGACTGATAGCCGTTATGAGCAGCATCTGCCATGGCGAGAAATGCAATAATGGTTTTTCCCGAACCAACATCTCCCTGTATCAGCCGCTGCATGACAGTTTCCGAACGCATGTCCCGCATGACATCTCCTAATGCCCTTCTTTGGGCTTTCGTCAGTTCATAGGGCAATTTTTCTATTAACCTCTCCACAAAACCATCCTCCGCAAAAGCAAACCCGTTAGGTTCTTTTTCCCTTTTTTCCTTCTGATACTGCATACTTAATATGAACAGGAAAAATTCATCAAATACCAGACGTTTTCTTGCGGTAATTAAAGTATCCATATCCGTTGGAAAATGGATTTGCCGGATGGCATAGTTATATTCACAAAGTTCTAATTTCTCCCGAATGTAGGATGGCAGGTAATCCCGGAATAAATTGTCATCCTGTAATGCTGCCCGAACAGTTTTTGTCACCAGATTGTTACTAAGCCCGCCAGTCAGCCCGTATACCGGTAAAAATACCTGTTCCATTGCCGCATATTGCTCAGTGCTGTAAACGGTTGACTGCTCCATCACAAACCTTCCGTTTTTTCGGTTTACTTTTCCATAAAAAATGTAAGTGCATCCTACCTTCAAATTATTTTTCATATAGGGCATACGAAACCAGACTAATTCCATGGAGACATTCATTTCTCCGATAGTTGTCACCACAAGCTGCATGGTACGCACTTTCCGAACTACCGGCGTTTTTACGATTCGCCCCACTACTGCCGCAGTTTCCCCTTCTATTACCTCATCCACATGTTTTGTTTTAGGATACTGTATGTAAGTCCGGGGATAATGAAGGAGTATATCACCAACGGTGTATACTCCTATCTTGTGAAACAACTCTTCTGTTTTCGCCCCTATGCCTTTAATTTCTGAAATTGCAGAATTCTGGTTCATAGATGCTCCTTTTTATATTAATCTCAAAGTGCACTCTCCGCCGTTTGCACTTCTCACTCTACCGAAAGTACATAGTAATAAATCGGCTGCCCACCGTAATGCACTTCCACTTCCACATCAGGATAAGTCGCTTCTATCTTAGCACCAAGTTCATTGGCATCCTCTTCCTTCATGTCCTCACCATAATAAACGCTGACAATCGCAGAATCTTCATCAATCAGCTGCCCTACCATATCCATTACCGTAGGCTCTAACTCCTGTCCCACGGACAGGATACCGGAGTCTCCGATACCCATATAGTCATTCTGTTTGATTTCTTTATCATCAATCACCGTATCACGAACCGCATAGGTTACCTGACCTGTTTTTACCAGACCGATTTCTGCGTTCATGCGCTCCTCATTTTCTTCAGGAGTACTGTCAGGAATATAATTAATCAATGCAGTAATTCCCTGCGGAATGGTCTTTGTAGGAATCACAATAATCTTCTTATCTTCCGTCAAAGATGCAGCCTGATTTGCTGCAAGAATAATATTTTTATTGTTTGGCAGAATGAAAATGGTCTTTGCATTGACCTTCTCAATGGCATTTAACATATCTTCGGTACTTGGATTCATCGTCTGTCCGCCCTCAATGATATAGTCTACGCCTAAGCCCTCAAAAATTTCATTGATACCTGCACCGATGCTGACAGAAATAAATCCCATTTCTTTCGGTGGTTCTGACGGAGCAGCTTCTTTTTTTTCTGATGCAAAAGGGATTCCGGAAGACTGCATTTCTTTTTCTTTCAAAGCAGAAATCTTCTCATCCCGCTCTAGCTTCATGTTTTCAATGATAATAGTGGTAAGTCCACCGTAAGTAAGTCCACGCTGCATAGCAAGACCAGGGTCGTTGGTATGTACGTGCACCTTTACGATTTCGTCATCTGCCACCACTACAATAGAATCACCAATCGTCTCTAAATAAGACTTAAATTCGCTCTCTTGTTTGTCTGTAATTGGTTTCTCAAGCATAATAAGGAATTGTGTACAATAAGCAAATTTAATCTCCTGATTTGCCTGAGCATCGATATTATAGGAAGAAGCAGAAGCCTCTCCTTGTGTCTTTGTCTCTGGAACAGCAATGGTGTAATCAATCTTTTTTCCCATAAGGGCATCTAATGCTCCCTTTAACACCTGCATTAAGCCCTGTCCGCCGGAATCTACAACTCCTGCCTGTTTTAAAACGGGCAGCATCTCCGGTGTCTGGTCTAAAACACGGTCACCTTCCTTGATGACTTCTTCACAGAACGTAACCAGATTATCCGTCTCATCACTGAGTTCTAAAGCACGCTCCGACATTCCCTTTGCAACAGTAAGTATCGTTCCTTCCTTCGGCTTCATAACTGCCTTATAAGCAGTCTCAACTGCTTTCTGGAATGCGTCAGATAATATCTGTACGGTAATCTCATCATATTCACCGATAACTTTGGTAAATCCACGAAACAACTGTGATAAAATAACACCGGAATTTCCTCTTGCCCCACGCAGGGAACCTGAAGAAATCGCCTTTGCCAAAGCAGCCATATCCGGTTTTTCTAAAGCGCTGACCTCTTTTGCCGCAGACATAATTGTCATGGACATATTTGTTCCGGTATCCCCATCCGGTACCGGGAACACATTTAATTCATTAATCCATTCTTTTTTTGTCTCTAAGTTCTTTGCGCCTGCTAAAAACATCTTCGCTAACAGGTCAGCATTTATCGTAGTGATTTCCACTTTTCTAAATCCTCCTTAATCAATCACACGCACGCCTTCGACGTAAATGTTCATTTTCCCTATTTCCAAACCGGTAAACTCTTCTACTTTATATTTTACCGTCTCGATTAGATTGTCGGAAACCGTACCGATGCTGACGCCATAAGACACAATTACGTGAAAATCAATGGTTATCTTATTATCTGCGTCAATTGTTACATTAATACCGTGTGTCAGATAATCTTTTTTTAATAATTTTACCAGGCCGTCTTTCATATTTACCGCAGCCATACCAACGATACCGAAGCACTCTACCGCAACGGAACCGGCATAAGTTGCAATTACTTCAGGATCTATCGAAACATTTCCCCACTGGGTCTCCATATGTCCGTTCATATACTATCGTTCTCCTTTCAAAGCCATATTAACGCTAGTTTATTGAATATTATAACCTCTTTTCCCAAAAATTCATAGTCCTGTTTTCGATTTTTAATATTTTTTTTAAAATTTACTTGCAATAAACGTTTTTATCTGCTAGAATAAACATGTTGTGAACTTGTACGGTATGACACAGGCAATTTCTGTAAATACGACAGGAAATCTTGCAAAGCAACAAGATTAGGAAATGCAAGGAGGTGCTAGGCTATGGCAAAATGTGCAGTTTGTGGAAAGGGTGCTCATTTCGGAAACAATGTGAGCCATTCACATAGAAGATCAAATAGAATGTGGAAATCAAACATTAAACGTGTGAGCTGTAAAGTAAACGGAACACCAAAGAAATTATATGTATGTGCTTCCTGTTTAAAATCCGGTAAAGTAGAAAGAGCTTAGTGATTTCTAAAGAGTATCGAAGGTTAAATACCTGCGATACTCTTTTTTTAGAACAAAGTGTGCTCCGCACACTCTTGTGAACTTACTTTTACTTTCATGCGGAACACACTTTGCCGCACGCGAGCAGTGTCATTTATGGCTATTTTCCTCGAGCACTCACCTGTTCGTAAATGTCCACGGTATCAAATAGTTTTTATCACTATTTTTAAATTTCACAATGATCCCACAACTCTTGTATATACTCTCTTGCTGCTACCGCATTCTCCGGCACAGTATTCTCTAACGTAGCATGAACATAAGGTTTCCGCTCCTTCATAAAACGGATAATCTGGCTGTAATCCATCTCTCCGGTTCCAGCGGCTACGGAGATGAGCTGGTTATCCTGTACAACAAAGTCCTTGATAAATATCTTTTTTTTATTTTTGCAAGACTCTCCTCAAGGGGAGCTTTTTTTATATCATGCAAACGGATTCCTAACTGCATTCTTTTCTTTCCTTTCTTATTCCAAACGATATACAGCTACTGCAGTAGCTGATTTTTTTCAACTGTAACTAGCGGACAATTTTCTCATCCACTCCGAGCAAAGTCATAGCCCCGCCTTCCTGTCCGGTAATGGAAACATTTTCCAACACCAGCTTCTTGACATTGTTCGCAAAAATACCTTTTTTACTGCAGGCTTCCACGCCTTCCGACATTGCCGGAACATCACACTTGGGATTCTCGGCATAGGTCACAGTGACATTTTTCATAATAATTTCTTCGATTTTCTGCTCCGGCAGTCCATCAAAATGAGCAGCGGCAACATGGCAGTTTTTCGCTTCAATATCCTCAAAATCAAGGCGCTTGATAAACGGTGTCCTGTCATCTACCGGCATTGCTTCACGGCTCTGGACATACTCGGTCTTTCCGTCCGGATCGCAAAAATAAAAACTATTTACCACAAACGGCGTCATTACGTGGTTCATGTGAATTTTCTTAAAGGAAATGTTATCTAACACCGCATCCTTACCACGCCCACGCCTTGTCTTGATACGAAGTCCTCTGTCGGTGTGACGGAATAAACATTCTTCCACAATTAAGTTCTTCACACCGCCCGCCATCTCACTTCCTACGGTAACAGCACCGTGTCCGTTTTCCATCAGGCACTGTCTGATATATAGATTTTCCGAAGGAGTTTTATATTTTTTCCCCATGTAGATTTTTCCTGATTTAACGGCAATACAGTCATCACCTAAAGAGAAACGGATACCGGCAATTTCCACATCTTTACAGGACTCCGGATCTAAACCATCGGTGTTTGGGGAATCACTTGGATTCTCAACGGTCAGGTTATAAAACTTCAGATTCTTTGAAAAATACGGGTGCAGCGTCCATGATGTATGGCATTGCCTATGGAAATGACTTTGTAGAGCCAATGGATGAATCAGAAAATGGCAGTAACAATATGAATGAAATTATCCATAGTGTTCTGGCGAGGTATTTTTCTTACCAGAATAACCTCTATCTCTTTTCACCGGAAGAACGTGTCTATGCACTTCTCCTGCCTTTTGAGGGAGATGGGGAACAATTACTGATTTCCA
>JAQXGQ010000006.1 GCA_029006795.1 Clostridiales bacterium
AAAATATGAAAAGAATTTTGCCATAGGAATTTCTGCAAGCAGGCGATGTGGATAATTCGTCAAAATACAGAAAGTATTGTGCAAACATGCATTATCATACTTTTGGCAGGCTATAAGTTAAATTTACCTTTCAGAGCTGAACTTAATGCGCCAGGTTTGACTTTTCTTTAGGAAGCCATTAAAATAGAAAGGATAAAGAGGCGGAGGAGTACAGATGAAAAAAATATTACACTTGATATTTGGAAGATTTTTTATTGTAGCACTTTCTATTATCCTGCAGGTTTTATGGCTTTGTATTGTCATGTGGCAGCTGAGTTATAAATTTACTTATGCTAACTTATTGCTGCGTGCAATAGCGATTCTTGTAGTGCTTGTAATTGTAAATAAATGGACGAACCCGGCAAATAAATTATCATGGACATTTTTGATTTTGCTGTCGCCGATTTTTGGATTGATGGTTTATCTTCTTTTTGGCAGGTCAGGACTTACCAAAAGAACCAGAAAACGGATGGATGCAGTGAATGCCGAAGTTTTAAAATGTATGGACAGGGATGAGGCTGCGATAACAGAGTTAAAAGAGAAGGATATTTCTGCTTATCGGCAGTCAGCCTATATAGACAGGTGCGCAGGATTTCCATTATACCGGAATACTGCTACAAAATATTATAAATGCGGAGAGGAAATGTTCCCGGATATGTTAGAGGCGCTGAAATCTGCCGAGCATTTCATTTTTATGGAATATTTTATTGTGGAAGAGGGCTATATGTTCAATCAGATAGCCGATATCTTAGAGGAAAAAGCAAAATCCGGAGTGGATGTGCGTTTTATCTATGATGATGTGGGCTGTGTCAGCACGCTTCCGCCAAAATATTTCAAGAAATTAGAGGAGCGGGGCATCAAATGTGTCACATTCAATCCTTTTTTGCCTTTGATTTCTGTCGTAATGAATAACAGAGATCACCGGAAAATTTTTGTTGTGGACGGAAAGGTCGGATTTACAGGTGGCATTAATCTTGCAGATGAGTATATCAATAAAATTGAGCGCTTTGGTTATTGGAAGGACAGTGGCATCTGTATTGAGGGAGACGGTGTCTGGAATCTTACGGTGATGTTCCTTGAAATGTGGAACTATATTAACAGAACTTCGGAGGAATATGAACGGTTCAAGCCTTCCGTATACCAGACAAAGAACTTTGTGCAGGATGGGTTTGTGCAGCCTTACGGGGACAGCCCCTTAGATTTTGAAAATGTAGGAGAGAATATTTATCTTAATATCATTGGTTCTGCAAAGGACTATGTCTATATTTTTACACCATATTTGATTATTGACCATGAAATGTTAGTTACGCTCTGTAATGCGGCAAAACGCGGTGTGGATGTGCGGATTGTGACACCGGGAGTTCCGGATAAAAAGACAGTATATCTTTTGACACAGTCCTATTATGAGCCTTTAATCGCCAATGGCGTAAAGATTTATCAGTATACGCCGGGCTTTATCCATGCCAAAAATTTTGTCTGTGATGATGAGATTGCCACAGTGGGAAGTGTTAATCTGGATTTCCGCAGCCTCTTTCTGCATTTTGAGTGTGGTGTCTGGATGTATCAGTCTGAGGCGGTTATGCAGGTAAAAAAAGACTGTCTGGAAACCTTCGCCTGTTCGGAAGAGGTTACACTGGAGTTTTGCAGAAAACGTCAGACAGCAGTGCGTGCTGTACAGGGGCTGATGCGCCTGTTTGCACCGCTGCTGTAAACAAAGTAAAGCGTTCCGCTATGGAACAAAAAACAATAAGGTTTTAAAAAAATAATCTTTATAGCCGGCAGCAGCCACACTCTCATTGTAGAGAATATCCACCGTACCGATTTTTTTCCCGTTTAAGGTGTATATGGCTCTTCCGGCAATGCCATTCTTTTCCACTGGTGCCTCTGCCGTTTCAGAAAGTTCTATTTGTTTCTGAATACCGGAGAGGTCGGCACCGTCTGTAGTCATATACAAAAAAGGTCCTTTATATCGGATTCCTACTGTTTCTGCAATTCCTTTTTTGATGGGAAGGGCAGACAGGGAATCTTCGTTTTTGTCTTCATAGACCCGGCATTTGCTAAAACCATAATTGAGTAGAGTTGCAGCATCGGAAAAGCGGATTTTATAATCCGGTGCAGCCATGACGACGGCAATCAGTTCCATGCCATCTTTTTCTGCTGTGGCGGAAACACAGTATTTTGCCAGTCCGGTGGAGCCTGTTTTAAGTCCGGTGGCGTATTCATATTGTTTAATGAGTTTGTTAGTGTTTGTCAGACCAAATTCTGTGGTACCCTTTGCGGTGGTATGGGTGATGTTTTCCATCCAGATGGTACAGTAATCATGGATTTTGGGATATTTTGTGATAAGCTCTCTCGACATCAAAGCAACATCATAGGCACTTGTCATATGACCGTCCACATCAAGACCACAGCAGTTGACGAAGGTGGTGTCATTCATGCCAAGACCCTTAGCACGCTCGTTCATCTGACGGACAAACTCTTCTTCAGAGCCGGCAATGAATTCAGCCATAGCGACACAGGCATCGTTGGCACTGGCAACACTGATACACTTGATCATGGTGTCTACGGTCTGGGTTTCCCCCGGTTCTAAGAATACCTGGGAACCGCCCATGCTGGCAGCGTGTTCCGAGACGGCGACAGTGTCTGTCAGGGAAATCTGTTCTTTTTCTAGAGCGTCAAAAATCAAAATGAGAGTCATAATTTTTGTGATACTTGCCGGATGACGTATTTCATGGGCGTTCTTTTCATAAATAACGGCGCCGGTGGATGCCTCCATTAAAAGGGCGCTAGGTGCGGAAATAGCTAAGGAAATGTTATCCGCACTGTCACCTTTGGTGTCAGCAGCTTCCTCTCCATAAACGACAAGCCCTGAAAGAGGGGATATAAGCATGCAGACAACGAGAAACAGCGAAATAAAAGGTTTCAAGGAAATGCCTCCTTTGGCAGTAGATATATTCTATTGTAGAGGTATGGCATGTACTTTATGCGTAAAGATTACAGAATATCGAACATAGTATCGTTTGATTTACATAAAAATACTAATTCTAGTGGAAAATAAAGGTATAAACACTAAATATAGGAAAAAGAACTTGAATTTTATAAGAAAACGGGTTAGAATAGTTGAGTTGAAAGTTTACTGGTGTTTTATCGGAAGGGTAGAAAGATGGAAATGACAATCAAACTCCAGGTGTTTGAAGGGCCGTTGGATTTGCTGCTACACCTATTAGAGAAAAATAAAGTAAATATATATGATATCCCTATTGTAGAAATTACCAATCAGTATATGGAATACATTGCCGAAATGAAACGTCAGGATTTGAATGTTATGAGCGAATTTCTTGTAATGGCTGCCACTTTGATTGATATCAAGTCGAGAATGCTGCTTCCTGCAAAAGAGACGGAGGAGGAAGAGGAAGAGGTTGACCCGAGAGCAGAGTTAGTGAAGCAGTTGTTAGAGTATAAGATGTATAAATGTATGGCATACGAGCTTCGGGATCGCCAGATGGATGCTTCAAGAGTATTGTTTAAGGAACCCACCATTCCACCGGAAGTGGCAGAATATGAAGAACCGGTAAATTTAGAGGAACTTGTTTCAGACATCACTCTTGCAAAGTTAAATGATATCTTTAAATCCATTATGAAAAAACAGGTGGACAAGATTGACCCGGTTCGTTCTAAATTCGGTAAAATCGAAAAAGAAGAGGTTTCTCTTTCTGACAAGATGGCTTATTTGGAAGAATATTGCAGAACGCATGGCTATTTCAGTTTTCGTAATCTGCTAGAAGCGCAGTCTAGTAAAATGGAAATTATTGTTACGTTTCTTGCTGTTTTGGAATTAATGAAGATGGGGAAGATTTTCATTTCACAGGAATATACCTTTGATGACATTAAAATTCAGTCAAAGATTGTTGCCTGAGAAAACAGGGAGTTCATATGGAGACAAAGAATTATGAGGCGATTATAGAAGCAATTTTATTCACGATGGGAGAATCCGTGGAATTAGATAAAATTGCTTATGCCATAGATTTAGATAAAAAAGAGACAAAAAAGATTATATACAGGATGATGGAGCATTATGAGGACCCCTCTATCGGTGTAAAGATTATGGAGTTAGACGGTGCCTATCAGATGTGCACGAAGAGTGAGATGTATGAGTATCTCATTAAGATTGCAAAGCAGCCGAAACGTCATGCTCTTACAGATGTTCTCCTTGAGACTTTATCTATCATTGCATACAAGCAGCCCATCACTAAGGTGGAAATTGAAAAAATTCGTGGTGTATCCTGTGATCATGCTGTAAATAAATTAATCGAATATAATCTTGTCTGTGAGTTAGGAAGGTTAGATGCACCGGGCAGGCCGTTGCTTTTTGGAACCACTGAGGAATTTTTGCGGAGCTTTGGAGTACAGTCTATTGACGAACTTCCGGTCTTAAATCCGGTACAGGTGGAGGAATTTAAACAGGAGGCGGAAGCCGAAATGAACATGAAGCTGGACGTTTAGTCCGGCTTTTTGTTATTTCAGGGGCAAAAGTGTGTGAAGACTACTTTTGTTCTTTGGGTTCTTGGAATTTCAAGGATGGCATATGTTTTTATGAAACAACTTTCTGGAGAAGTATGTATAAAAGAGTCTTGAGTTTTCTGATAGCAGGTATTCTTTTCTTTCAAACAGAAGCAGAGGTGTTTGCTTCTGAGCCACCAAAGGAGACGGAACTATATGCGAAATCTGCCGTATTGATGGATGCGGATTCCGGCAGAATCTTATATGAGAAAAACGGAACTGCCGCTATGGCAAATGCCAGTACAACCAAAATTTTAACTTGTATTCTCGCACTTGAAAACTGTGATTTAGACAGTGAGGTGGAGGTTACTTCCTTAGCCGCTTCACAGCCAAAGGTTCATTTAGGAATGCACACCGGGCAGAAATTTTATATGAAGGATTTGCTGTATGGGTTGATGTTAGAATCTTATAACGACTGCGCTATGGCAATCGCAGAACACATCGGAGGAACCAAAGAGGGGTTTGCGGAAATGATGAACCGTAAGGCGGAAGAAATCGGCTGCAAGGACAGCTACTTTATTACGCCGAACGGTTTAGATGCTAAGGATGAAGTTGGATTTCATCATACTACAGCAGAAGATTTGGCGAATATTATGCGTTATTGTATCATGGAATCAGAAAAAGCGGAGGAGTTTCTTTCCATCACAAGGGCGAAACAGTACAGCTTTACCGATGTGGAGGGAAAAAGTTCTTACAGCTGTTATAATCACAATGCCTTTTTGGAGATGATGGAGGGGGCACTGTCGGGAAAGACAGGATTTACGGGAAATGCGGGTTACTGCTATGTGGGGGCACTTGAAAGAGACGGACGGACTTATATCGTGGCATTGCTTGCCTGTGGATGGCCGAACAATAAGACTTATAAATGGGCTGATACGAAAAAACTGATGAATTACGGATTAGAAAATTTTGAGAAGAAATCATTGAAAGATATTTTTATAGACAAAGAACATTTAAAACCGGTGCCGGTGACGGAGGGACAGGGAGAACACATCGGAGAGACGGTGTATGTGATTCCAACTGTAGAGCAGCAGGAAGGCATCGAGGAACTTTTAGTGGAAAAGGGGCAGGAGATTACTATCAGTTATCAGATTGCGGATAAACTGCAGGCTCCGGTGGAGAAGGGAACCTATATTGGAAAAATAACTTACCGGCTGGGGGAAGAGATATTAAAGGAATGTGCTCTAAGGGCAGACAGGACTGTGGGAAAAATCGATTTTGAATGGTGTTTTGGGCGTGTTTTTGAATTTTTTAGACTTTTTTAGACTTTTTTAAAAGACAGCTATTACTGTATCTGCAGAAAAATGCTTAAAAATCTCTTGAAAATTCTGTCAAATTTTTAACAATTGTACTTGAAAAAATTGTAGAAACACACTATAATTTACCATAGCGGAATTTTTTGATTCTGTAATAACGTTATTCATTATAAACCATATCAAAAGATATGGGAAAACTTTATAGATGGAGGGCAAAAAGGATGAATAGTAGTAATGATAGCTTGGCGATGCAGCGTATTACCAAGTTAGTCGATGAGAGCAGTTTCATGGAAATTGGTTCTCTCGTAACCGCAAGAAGTACAGATTTTAATCTTGCAAGCACTGATACACCATCCGATGGTGTAATCACTGGTCATGGACTGATTGACGGCAATCTGGTATTTGTATACAGCCAGGATGCTTCCGTATTAAACGGAACAATCGGTGAGATGCACGCAAAGAAAATCGCATCTGTATATGACATGGCAATGAAGATGGGAGCACCGGTCATCGGATTTATTGACTGTGCTGGTATGCGTTTGCAGGAGTCTGTAGATGCCTTAGACGGTTTCGGACAGATTTATGCAAAAGAGATTGCAGCCTCAGGAGTGATTCCTCAGATTTCAGCTATATTTGGAACCTGTGGTGGCGGACTTGCTGTAGTTCCTGCTTTATGCGATTTTGCATTTATGGAGAGTGGAAAAGGAAAGATGTTTGTAAATTCTCCGAATGCCATTGACGGAAACAGAATCGACAAATGCGATACTTCCGCAGCAAAATTCCAGAGTGAAGAGAACGGTTGCATTGATGCAGTAGGAACTGAGGATGAAATTATTGCTCAGATTCGTGAATTAGTAAGTATGCTTCCGTTAAACAACGAGGGAGATGTATATACTTCCGAGTGTATGGATGATTTAAATCGTGCATGTGAAAATATGGAAGCTATGAAAGGTGATCCAAGATATCTTTTAAGTGAGATTTCTGATGGACATGTATTTTTTGAAACAAAAGCCGGATATGCCAAAGATATGGTAACAGGATTTATCAAATTAAATGGCATGACAGTCGGAGCTGTTGCAAACTGCACAGAGGTTTATGATGCAGAAGGCAATAAGACAGAGACTTTTGATGCTGTTTTATCTGCAAGAGGATGCAACAAAGCAGCCGAATTTGTACAGTATTGTGATGCTTTTGAAATTCCGGTACTTACCCTCACTAATGTAACAGGTTTTAAGGCATGTATGTGTTCTGAGAAGAACATAGCAAAAGCTCTTGCGCGTATGACATCTGCATTTGCAGGCGCAACCTGCCCGAAGGTAAATCTGATTACAGGCAATGCTTACGGAAGTGCCTATGTTTCCATGAACTCCAAATCTATAGGTGCTGATTTTGTGTATGCATGGACAGATGCAAAGGTAGGTATGATGGATGCAGAACTTGCAGCAAAGATTATGTATGCAGATGCTTCAGCAGATGTACTTGCCGAGAAAGCAAAAGAGTACGAAGCATTACAGGACAGCGTTATGACAGCAGCAAGACGCGGTTATGTGGATCTTATTGTAGACCCGGCAGATACAAGAAAATATCTTGTTTCCGCTTTTGAATTATTATATACAAAATGTGCAGGTGTACCAGACAAGAAACATGGAACAAAATAGAAAGGTGAAGTTATGAAGAAAAAATTATCTCTTATGCTTTGTCTTGTGATTATGGTATTGACAATGACAGCGTGTGGAACGGATCCTGCCAGTGTGGACTATTTTGGTGTAAGCTACGATGAATTGCAGAACACAATGGTTCAGAATGTAGAAGCATTAGCCAGCATAACAGACGAGGATCGTGAAGGTGTCTATAATTATGGTTCTGAACCGATTATCAATCTTTTAGATACCTGGGATGCAACCGTTGCGGACTTAGGTACTTATGAGACACTTGGTGAGTTTTCTGTTGATAAAGCACAGAGCACCGTAACCACAGAGCAGATTGTTAATTTCTCAGGCAGAGAGGTTGTTGTTACATTCGTTTATACATATGATTACGAAGCAGAGCAGTTAGCATTAACCGATGCAAATGTTGACTTGGTTTACACTCTCGGCGAGCAGATGGCAAAAGCCGGAATGAATACATTAATGGGAATGGGAACTGTGTTTTTAGTATTAATTCTAATCAGTTTAATTATTTCCTGCTTCAAAGTCATTCCTTATCTTCAGGACAAAATGGCAAACCGTGGAGTAAAAGAAACTGCTGAAAACGCAGTGGTGACACAGATTGAGCAGAAAGAGGAACAGCAGCAGCTGACGGATGATTTAGAGCTTGTTGCAGTTATCACAGCAGCAATCGCTGCGGGAACAGGTGCTTCTGCAGATTCGTTCGTAGTACGTTCTATTCACCGCAGATAGCAGCATGAAAATCTAAGATTTTCATGCAGAAGTTTGCAAATAAAGCAAACATTCCAAATAACAGATTATTTTAGGAGGATTATTCAATGAAAAGCTATACAATTACCGTAAATGGAAATGTTTATGATGTTACTGTAGAAGAAAATGGTGCAGTGAGCGCACCGGCAGCAGCTCCAAGACGTGCAGCAGCACCGGCAGCGGCAACTCCAAAGGCAGCAGCTCCTGCAGGCGCGGCTGGTAATGTAAAAATTGAAGCAGGTGCAGCTGGTAAAGTATTTAAGATTGAGGCAGCAGCAGGAACTGCAGTGAAAAAAGGTGATACGGTATTAGTTCTTGAAATTATGAAAATGGAGACACCAGTTGTTGCTCCGGAGGACGGAACCGTGGCAAGTATCAACGTAAATGTTGGAGATATGGTAGAATCAGGTGCATTACTGGCAACTTTAAACAACTAATATTAGGAGGATAACCATGAGTTACATTTCGGAGACTTTAAGCAACCTCCTGCATCAGACCGCCTTTTTCAACCTTACAGGGGGAAACTTCATAATGATACTGGTTGCCTGTGTGTTTCTTTATCTGGCAATCCGTAAGGGGTTTGAGCCGTTGCTTCTGGTTCCTATTGCATTCGGTATGTTGTTGGTAAACATTTACCCGGATATTTTTGCAACACCGGAACAGATGAGCAATGGAGTTGGTGGCTTATTCCATTACTTTTATATCTTAGACGAGTGGTCCATTTTACCATCCCTGATTTTCCTGGGGGTTGGTGCTATGACAGACTTTGGACCTTTGATTGCAAATCCAATCAGCTTTTTGCTTGGAGCAGCAGCACAGTTCGGTATTTTTAGTGCATACTTCCTTGCAATTCTGATGGGCTTTAATGACAAGGCAGCAGCAGCCGTATCCATTATCGGTGGTGCAGATGGCCCTACTTCGATTTTTCTTGCAGGAAAATTAGGACAGTCCGGTCTGATGGGACCGATTGCAGTGGCAGCATATTCTTATATGGCATTAGTGCCGATTATTCAGCCGCCTATTATGAAGCTGTTTACTACAAAGAAAGAACGTGCCATCAAGATGCAGAATTTAAGACCTGTATCTAAATTAGAGAAAATCTTATTCCCAATCGTAGTAACCATCGTGGTATGTTGTATTCTTCCGACTACTGCTCCATTGGTTGGTATGTTGATGCTCGGAAACTTGTTCCGTGAGTGTGGTGTGGTACGTCAGTTATCTGATACAGCATCTAACGCATTGATGTATATCGTAGTTATTTTGCTGGGTACTTCTGTTGGTGCTTCCACCAGTGCAGAGGCATTCTTAAATGCAACCACTTTAAAAATTGTTGCATTAGGTTTAATCGCTTTCATGTTCGGTACAGCAGCCGGTGTATTGTTCGGTAAGCTGTTATGTTTCCTTACAAAAGGTAAGATTAATCCGTTAATCGGTTCGGCAGGTGTATCTGCTGTGCCAATGGCAGCCCGTGTTTCTCAGAAAGTCGGTGCCGAAGAAGATCCTACAAACTTTTTACTTATGCACGCAATGGGACCAAACGTTGCCGGAGTTATCGGTACAGCAGTAGCAGCCGGTGTATTTATGGCAATCTTTGGAATATAGGAGGAAAAAAATGTCAGAAGTTGTAAAAAAACCTTTAAAAATAACAGAGACTGTACTGCGTGATGCTCATCAGTCCCTGATTGCCACCAGAATGACCACAGAGCAGATGCTTCCAATCGTAGAGAAAATGGATCAGGTTGGTTTTTATGCTGTTGAGTGCTGGGGTGGTGCTACCTTCGATGCCTCTCTTCGTTTCTTAAAAG
>JAQXGQ010000007.1 GCA_029006795.1 Clostridiales bacterium
AAAATATGAAAAGAATTTTGCCATAGGAATTTCTGCAAGCAGGCGATGTGGATAATTCGTCAAAATACAGAAAGTATTGTGCAAACATGCATTATCATACTTTTGGCAGGCTATAAGTTAAATTTACCTTTCAGAGCTGAAAAATGGCGCATGCAATTTACTATTTTTCTGGTTTGTGTTATAGTGAAATAGATTGCAAAAGAAAGGAAACGGTTATCTATCATGGAAAAGAATTCTGTAAAAGTGGGAATTATGCAGCCGTACTTTATGCCATACATCGGATATTGGCAGCTGATGAATGCGGTAGATAAATATGTGATATATGATGATGTTAATTTTATTAAGAGAGGCTGGATTCACCGTAATCGTATTCTGATTAACGGAGAGCCCAGATATATTAATATCCCGATGCTTGGCGTCAGCCAGAATAAGCTGATTAACGAGATTGAGGTAAATCAGGCAGAGCTTTCTACAGGGAAAACCTTGCGGAGTATTGAGGAAGCATATAAAAGGGCACCTTATTATGATGCCGTATTTCCGCTGATGAAAGAGATATTAAACTGCGGAAGAGAGAATATTGCTTCCTTTATTGAGTTTTCCTTTCAGATTATTTGTGAATATCTGGATATTCAGACAGAACTGATTGTTTCCTCAAAACTGGATAAGAACTGCGAACTTAAAGGGCAGGATAAAATCTTAGATATCTGCAGCCGTCTGAATGCGACGGAATATTACAATGCTATTGGCGGACAGGAATTGTATTCTTTTGAAGCATTTGAAGAGCGGGGAATGAAATTGAGTTTCTTAAAAACAGACCAGATTGAGTATCCGCAGTATGGCAACGAATTTCAGGCAAATTTGTCGATGATTGATGTGCTGATGTTTAATTCAAAGGAGCAGGTACAGGATATGCTGAAACGGTTTGAATTGATTACTTCTGAGAATGGCGGTAGCAAGCTGGAATAAGGAGGATTTACTATGGAAAAAATTTTAGTGACACGTTCATCCATGCCGGAATTAGATGAATACGTGGAAGAGATAAAAGATATATTTGAGAGCCACTGGCTTACTAACATGGGAGTAAAACATAATGAATTAGAAGAAAGGCTTTCCGAGTATTTAAAGGTGAGAAATATCCTGTTGTTTTCGAATGGTCATATGGCATTAGAACTGCTGATTCAGGCAATGGGGCTGACCGGAGAGGTGATTACCACTCCTTTTACCTTTGCTTCCACAACGCATGCGATTGTACGAAATGGCTTGACTCCGGTGTTCTGTGATGTGAACCCGGAGGATTATACCATTGATGTAAAGAAAATCGAGGCGCTTATCACGGAGAAGACCAGTGCCATTATTCCGGTGCATGTCTACGGTCATCTCTGTGATGTAGAGGCAATCGATGCCATTGCAAAAAAGCATAATCTAAAAGTGATTTATGATGCGGCTCACACCTTTGGTGAGGAATATAAGGGAAAGGGCGTTGCTACCTTTGGAAACGCTTCTATTTTTAGTTTCCATGCTACTAAAGTCTTTAACAGTATTGAGGGCGGTGCTGTCTGCTTTAACAGCAGCGAAAATGGATTGCGGGAGAAATTATACGGCATCAAGAATTTCGGTATTTGGGATGAAGAACTTATTAAAGATGTGGGAGCCAATGCTAAAATGAATGAATTTCAGGCGGCAATGGGGCTCTGTAATTTAAGACACATAGACCGGGAACTTGATAAGAGAAAAGCAGTGGTAGAACACTATAATGAGCGCTTATCCGATGTGAAGGGTATCCGTATCTCAAAAGAGCAGAAGGATGTAAAGCCTAATTACGCATATTATCCGGTAATTTTTGAGCCGGAAGAATTCGGTAAAAGCCGTGATGAGATATATGAGCTTTTAAAGGTAAATGAGATTTATGCGAGAAAATATTTCTATCCGCTGACAAATACCTTTGACTGCTATCAGGGAATGTTTGATATGGGAGATACACCGGTGGCGTTAGATTTGTCTAAAAAAGTGTTGACACTGCCGCTGTATGCGGATTTGAGAATTGACCAGGTAGACCGTATTTGTGATATTATTCTTGGAAAGTAAAAAGGGGAGTATAGTGTCATAGGATGACCCGCACAGGAGAAAATGGAGGAACAAATTGGTAACTGTAAAAATTGGCGATGGCATGGGAAACCAGATGTATAATTATGCCTGCGGCTATGCGGCGGCGAGAAGGGCAAATGATAAATTGCGTTTAGACATTTCCGAGTGCGACAATTCCACACTGAGGGATTTTGAACTGGATCATTTTCATGTGGTTTATGACGAAAAAGAATCCTTTCCGAATGACAGTGTGTGGAAGAAAATTTATAAACGTCTGCGCCGGGACATCAAGTATCATGTGATCTTTGAGAAAGATATGTTTCAGGTGGATGAGCGTGTGTTTAAAAAGACACTGCGGGGAAAATATCTTCATGGTTACTGGCAGTGTTTAGGGTATTTCGAGGAATATTTTGATGAAATCAGAGCCATGTTTACGCCTAATTATGAGCAGAGCAAGCAGGTAAAGGCATTCATGGAACAATTTAAAAACACGCCGACTTGTGCACTTCATGTGCGGGGAGGTGATTTAGGAGGACCAAACCGGGAATATTTTCAGAAAGCGGTGGAACGGATGCAGCAGGAAAAGCCTGGAGTTTCCTTTATTGTGTTCACCAATGACGTTCCAAAAGCGAAGGAGTGCTTAGAAAACGGAAATTATGCTTCTAAAATGAAATACGTGACGGAGCTTGGAACATTTTCCGATATAGACGAATTTTTCTTGATGTCCTCCTGTCAGAATCAGATTATTTCCAATAGTACTTATTCTACATGGGCAGCGTATTTAAATACCTATCCAGACAGATGCGTGATTGTACCAGATTTCCGCGGTGTGGAAATGATGGCCTTGCCGGACTGGATTGTGCTGTCGTAAAATAACATAAGAAGATGAGGTAAAAAGATGTTATTCAATTCCGTCGAATTTTTAGTATTTTTCCCCATTGTTGTACTTATCTACTGGGTGCTTCCGAAAAAAATCCGTTATATCTGGCTGCTTGTGGCAAGCTATGTATTCTATATGGGCTGGAATGCTGAGTATGCCCTTCTGATTGCGACCTCCACGATTATTACTTATCTTTGTGGATTGGGGGTAGAAGCCTTCGGGAATAAAGAGGGAAAAGGTGCCTTAATAGCAAGAAAACTGGTAATTGCTACAGGTTTTGTGTCAAATCTAGGAATCCTTTTTTTCTATAAATATTTTGATTTCTTTTTGGAAAACGCCAACCGGGTATTAGTGCATTTGAAACTGCAGACGATAGAGAGCAGTTTTTCAGTGCTTCTTCCGGTGGGAATTTCTTTCTATACCTTTCAGGCATTAGGATATATTGTGGATGTTTACAGGGGAGAGATTAAGGCGGAAAAGAATCCGTTAAAATATGCGCTGTTTGTTTCGTTTTTTCCACAGTTAGTGGCAGGACCTATCGAGCGTTCTAAAAATCTGTTAGAACAGATACGGGATATTCCGCAGCGGAAAACCTTTGAATACCGGCAGGTGGCAAATGGTTTGATTGTAATGCTCTACGGTTACTTTTTAAAGATGGTAGTGGCAGACAGGATTTCCATTGTGGCAGAATATGTATTTGGACGCTATTATGAATTAGGATCGGTAGAACTGATTGTGGGTGCAGTTGCCTTTGCCATTCAGATTTACTGCGATTTTGGCAGTTATTCTCTGATTGCTATCGGAGCGGCACAGGTGATGGGATTTACATTGATGGAAAATTTCAATACCCCTTATTTTTCAGTGTCTATTAAAGATTTCTGGCGGAGATGGCATGTTTCCTTAAGCAGCTGGTTCCGCGATTATCTCTATATTCCTATGGGCGGAAATCGTTGTTCAAAGCCAAGAAAGTACCTGAATCTGATGGTGACATTCCTTGTCAGTGGCCTTTGGCATGGAGCGGAATGGAGCTATGTGATTTGGGGTGGACTGCATGGAATTTATCAGGTGATAGGAGATTTGACACTGCCACTCCGTAAAAAGATTGTGGAAATTTGTAAAGTACGGACAAACTGTAACAGCTATAAGTTGACACAGATGTTTGTCACTTTTGTATTGACTACGTTTGCATGGATATTTTTCAGGGCTGACACCATTTCCCAGGCATTGCTGTATGTAAAGCGGATGGTGACCAGATGGAATTTTACAGTGTTGTTTAACGGAGGTCTGTATGATTTGGGAATCGACAGATTTGAGAGTAATGTGCTTCTGGTATCGTTAGTAATCCTTTTGCTGGTGGATTTGGTGCGTTATCACAAAAATCAAAGAATCGACGTTTATTTACAGGAACAGAATTTCTGGTTCCGTTGGTTAGTGTGCATCGGGTTACTTGTGATGGTATTTGTATATGGGGTCTATGGGCCGTCTTATGATGCCAGTGAGTTTATCTATTTCCAATTCTAGGATTTGTAATGGGAGGAAACTGCATGAAGAAAGTTTTTAAACGCATGATTGCCGTGGTGCTTTTTCTCACGCTGCTGGCTGGAACAATTGGTGGTGTAAACTGGCTTTTCCGGTTAAAGGCGACAGATGGATGTTATCCGATGCAGATGTTTTATAAGCAGGAGAAAAATACCATAGATGTGCTTTGTTTAGGAAGCAGCCACACATATACCAATATCAATCCGGCAGTGTTGTGGGATGAATATGGAATAGCATCTTATGACCTTGCCGGTTCTAATCAGCCTTTTTGGAACAGCTACTATTACTTTAAGGAAGCATTAAAATATCAGACGCCGGAACTGGTGGTACTTGATGTATACCGTGCCATTGAGACACAGGATTATCAGGATGATGCCAGAACGGCAATGAATACTTTTGGACTTCGCTATTCGAAAGATTGGTTGGAAAATTTGAAAGTGAGCCTGTTCCCGACAGAAACCTATGTGGATTATCTGCTGCGTTACCCGATTTATCATTCCAGATATCAGGAATTAAAGGAGCGGGATTTTAAGCCCTATAATGGGGATGCGAATAGAGAAAATTACAAGGGTTTTAATTT
>JAQXGQ010000008.1 GCA_029006795.1 Clostridiales bacterium
AGCAAAAAGACCATCCGTCCGAAGACAGATGGTCTTGATACCATACTACTTATTCACATACATATGGCATAAGAGCTACGTGACGTGCTCTCTTGATTGCTACGGTAAGAGCTCTCTGATGTTTTGCACAGTTTCCTGTGATACGACGAGGAAGAATTTTTCCTCTCTCAGAGATGTATCTCTTTAATTTGTTTGTGTCTTTGTAATCGATAACGTTATCTTTTCCACAGAATACACAAACTTTTTTTCTTCTATGCATTGGGCGTCTCTTCATTGGTGCGCCTTCTTTGTCTGCTGCTTTATTGAAAGCCATGATAATTACCTCCTGTTAAATTTAATTGAATGGTAACTCTTCATCGATTCCGTCCGGAATATTCATGAAGCCATCGCCTGCTGCACTGCTCGGTGATGGTCTATCCGCCGGTGTAAACCCTGAGTTGTCGCCACTGGCATTTTTACTCTCTGCGAATTCACACTCTTCTACAACAACATCTGTTGTATATACCTTCTGTCCGTCTTTATTTGTGTAACTTCCGGTCTGAATACGTCCGGTCACTACCACTTTGGTTCCTTTGCGGAGATACTTCTCTGCAAATTCTCCAAGACGTCCAAATGCCACACACTGAATGAAATCAGCGGTCTGCTGGTCGCCGTCTCTCTTAAATCTTCTGTCAACTGCGATGGTATATCTTGCGATTGCGGTTGCCTGTTCTCCCTGAGAATAACGAACCTCAGGATCTCTGGTCAGGCGTCCCATAAGAATTACTTTATTCATGTGGTTTCCCTCTATTTCTCGTCTTTTCTAACGCATAAGAAACGAAGAACATTATCCATGATACGAACATCACGCTCTACTTCTGCTGGAACAGTAGAAGCTGCATCAAACTGAATGAAGTAATAGTAAGCTTCTGTCATCTTCTGGATTTCATAAGCTAATCTCTTCTTTCCAGCCTCTTCTACTTCTGTTACAGTACCGCCGGCACGAGTGATGTACTCTTTTGCCTTCTCTACTGTAGCTGTTCTCGCATCGTCCTCGATCTTTGCACTAACAACGAGTGCTAATTCATACTTGTTCATGCGAATTTTCCTCCTTTTGGTCTCTGGCCCACTATTGCTTGCAGTTTAGTGAGCAAGGAATTTTAATATATCACGAATACTTACTTTACCATGAAAGTTCCTCGATTTCAAGCATTTTTTCGAATTTCTTTTGTATTTTTTTCCACAAGTCTGCGTGCTAACATCACCTGATGACCACAGCCTAAGCATTTCAGCCGGAAATCCGCTCCTACCCGCAGTATTTCCCACTCACTGCTGCCGCAGGGATGTTGTTTTTTGAGACGGACGATATCACCCACTTCATATTTATCCATGCAAATTTCTTCCTTTTCTTTTTATACTGTAACCTGTCCGAATACTTCCCCAAGCCCCGCCTGTATCAGCAAATCTGCCCGGCTATCCATCGGCGTGGTAGATTTATTGATGAGAACTAACTTGTTTCCTCTATAATAATCAATCAGTCCTGCTGCCGGATACACCGCTAAAGAAGTGCCGCCGATAATCAGCATATCGGCATGACTGATATAAAATACCGCATCCTCTAAGGTCTGTTGGTCTAGCCCTTCCTCATAAAGCACCACATCCGGTTTTATTGTACCTCCGCATTCATTGCAAAGCGGAACTTTTGTGGTAGAATTTAAGATATATTCCGCATCAAACCCTTTCCCGCATTTCCTGCAATAGTTCCTGTGAACACTGCCATGAAGTTCTAATACTTTTTTACTCCCTGCCATCTGGTGTAATCCGTCAATGTTCTGGGTAATGACCGCCTTTACCTTCCCTGCCGCCTCTAACTGCGCTAATTTTTCATGGGTAATGTTAGGCTTTGCCGTCAGGCAGAGCATTTTATCCCGGTAAAACCGATAAAATTCTTCTGTATTTCTAATATAAAAGGTATGGCTTAATATCGTTTCCGGCGGGTAATCATACTTCTGGTTGTAAAGTCCGTCCACACTCCGAAAATCCGGGATGCCGCTCTCCGTAGACACACCTGCCCCTCCAAAAAAAACAATATTATTACTTTCTTTTACCATCTGTAAAAATTGCTCAATACTCGTCATGGCGCTACCTCCAAAAATGCCACACACTTATTTTGATTCTTGCGTTGCATTTCATTACTATTCTTTCTCACAGACTACTTTCCCATGTAGTAACAATCTTCTCACAGGTATCTACATCCACATCTTCAACTGCTGTCTTCAATTGCTCAAACAACCCCATTTGTGCTTCTTCATAGCGGTAGGAATTCATCTTTTGTATCACTTCCTCCATACGATCCATATCCAGATTTTCTACCGCATCTCTCATATCTGCGAAAAGCCCCTGTAACACATCTTCAGATGCAATTTCTTTCTCTGCATTGTCATTTTGTTCCTCTTGGAAAAAAGGTTCAAGTACTGGCAAATATGCCCGATACCGTTCTAACATCTCGTCTGTGTGTTTCAAAATAAACGCTATATTTCTTGCATTTCCTGCTTTTTCCAATTCTTGTGCCCGTCTGGAAAGTTCCATCGCACCTATCTGCTTAGATACACTTTTTAAAGCATGTACTTCTATCGTATAGCCGGCCCAGTCTTTTGCTTCTTCCATGTTCTTAATAGTATCAGCCTTTCGCTCAATTACCCGATAATAATCTTTTAACACTTTCCAAAATAGTTTTTCACTACCCAGAAGCTTAATTGCCGCCTGTGTATCCAAATCTCCCACAACCAATGTTGTCTTCTCTTCTTCTACCGGCTTTTTCTGACCAGGTTCTTC
Source organism: Clostridiales bacterium (assembly GCA_029006795.1). Taxonomy (GTDB): domain Bacteria; phylum Bacillota; class Clostridia; order Lachnospirales; family Lachnospiraceae; genus Roseburia. Next base: position 2,815 of record JAQXGQ010000008.1, read on the forward strand.
ATAAACTCTCTGGATTTTTTCTATCGGAAGCCATTGTCTTACTTTCGCTACTAACATCTTCAGCTCAATTGGCTTTGCCACAAAATCATTCATGCCTTCCCGCAGGAATATCTTTTGTGGCATCATTTGCACGAAGTTTTTCAAGTACTGCCGGTCCGTTTTCTATGGGCATCTCATAATCAAGAAGAATTAAATCCGTTGTCTTATTTTCCAAAAACTTTAACGCAACTTTTCCGCTAACCGCCGTTGCAACATCGTACTCATCATGCAGACTTTCTTTAAGAGTCTTTAACATGGTAGGATCATCATCAATCACTAGAATGTGCTTTCGTCTTTTGCGCTCAGCCTCCGCAAGCTGTTCTTCTATCTGCCTGCGTGCTTCCTCCTCCATCTGTTTTTGTTTCTCTATATACTTGACAATTTTCTCTTCAATATCAGCTGCTTTCAACAGGGTAGCCATTATAATGTCTGCAGTATTTACCGCTATTTTCTGAAAGTCTTCGCAATCTTCCTCTGAGCCGATTACAATAAATGGGATGACTCCCTTGCAGATTTTCGGTTTTATGGTAATCATTCTAGTGATATGATCTCTTGATTCGTTATAAATGCAATATACAAAAGCATCTGGTTCTATGTACTTCATATGCCTCATGATGTCATCATAACGTATAGAAGTTGTCAAAACTTCCATTTTTTCATCTAATTGCCCAAAGAAATCATCAATTACTGTCTTGTTTTTTCCTGTCAATAGTACTTTATATTTCATACTGACCCCCCCTTTACAAATTATGAGTTAATTTTGTATTTCATTTCAATTATACATAATATTCTTATATTTCGCACCTATTTTTTCTAAAATTAGCTTACCTTCCACGTTTTAATTATGCCTGGCGATTGTAAATCTTCTTCACATGCTTTCTGCTTCCACCTATAATTGCAATTGCTGCAACAAGACTTAGTAACATAAAGCCACTTATAACAGCTCTCTCCGGCAAAAATAGGGTAAATACACCAGATAAAAACTGTCCTAAAAGCATTCCGCCTGTAAATGCCATCTGGAAAATGCCGTTAAACCGCCCTTTTTTCTCATCCGGCACATAACTCTGAGTGGCTGAGATACGAATATTATAAGAAGTAACTCCCAAAAGACCATCCAAAAAGCAAAATACCATCATCAACGTCAACGGCAGATAAAGTACGGTTCCATCTATCAGCGCAATTAATACATACACTATAAACGCAACAAAATACTTTTTGTCTACCGGAATCTTTAACCGATAATGTACTGCACCGCCTATCAGACGGCCTACCATCATCCAACCCATTGTAAACATATAGACGTACTCACCATTGTTAAAATTTAACTTAAAATAAGGAAGCACAATTGTACCGAAGGCGCCACCTGCAAAGGCATTTACCATAAAGTACAATGTAACTGCCAACAGTCCTCTCTCCTGCTTTAAATAAGCAATACCTTCTAAAAATGTCTTTTTGTATTGGGTAATACCGAAGTTCTCTTTTTCCGTCTTGACATAGGTTTCTTCCTTCTTTATCTGAGTCTCCATCACTGCTGCAATAAAGAAACTTGCCATATTAATCAAAAATAAAGGAGCAATCCCAACTAAGTTATATAGGAATGCTGACACCGGCACCATAAACATGGTCATGCTCTCTAAGGTACTCTGGATGGAATATGCCTTAGAATAGTTTCCCTCTGAAATCAGCATCGGGTAAAAACTGTCAAATGCCACCTGATATATGCTGTCGATGGTTCCAATAAGAAGACAACCTGCAATTAAAAATCCATAATTAAAATAGCCGCTTATGATTAGCCATGCAAAGACACCATATACCGCTGCGCTGGTAAAATCTAATGTGTAAATCGTTCTCCTTCTGGAAAATTTGTCTAGAAAAGGTCCTGCTAAGGTAGGTGCCACCACTTTCGGAAGATTATACATCACCGCATAAAGTGCGTATAAAAATGTGGAACCGGTATAATCTAATACCAACAATCCAAGTGCAAAGCCTGCAATGGAATTTCCCAGCATAGACACCACTGTTCCAAGTGTAATCAGGGTAAAATTTTTCGTCCAAAGTACGTTTTTTGTTTGTATTTCTTTCTGTTCTGTCATAACATTCCTCCCTAGTAAACTAAAATGCCTGTAGAAAATCTAAGCTGTCTTTACTATAGAGAATGTAATTTATATTGTAAACTCTTTTTCAGTAAGTCGTCGGTATCATCCGGTATGTGGTTTATTTTTTCCCGTAAGATGTTTCCACTCAAAGTGACTCATCTAAGTTCATAAACGCTCTCCTTTGTCATTATTTTCTATCTAAATGATAAAATGCCTTAAAAGGACATCCTGCTAACCAGAAATATCACTTCTAAGACATTCTCTCCATGAGTTGCGGGAACAGGATTTGAACCTGTGACCTTCGGGTTATGAGCCCGACGAGCTTCCAGACTGCTCCATCCCGCGTTAGTTTTTACAAACTTTTTACAGTGCTATTATAGAACTTTCTATTTGAATTGTCAAATTTTCCCTCCTGACTATATTATTATATGCAGTTTTTCCAAAAATATAACTGTTTCTTTTTGTTTTACATATGTTTTGCCAGCACCACGCTCGCTGCCGTGCCCGCAAGGGTTGCAACCAGCGCTCCCGCAAGCGTATAACGGCTTTTCTTTACTTTGACACTCATAAAATATACGGACATGGTATAAAATATCGTCTCCGTACTGCTCATCATAATAGATGCCATCCGCCCTAGAAGAGAATCCGTGCCATGCTCCTTGAACATATCCAAAAGAAGTCCGGTTGCCGCTGAGGAAGAAAACATTTTCACAAAGGTGATAGGCAAAAGTTCTGACGGAAATCCTATTTTTTCCGTAAGCCCGGCAAAAATCCCGGCAAAAAACTCCAAAAAACCGGAAGCGCGCAAAATCCCGACTGCCACCATAAGGCCTATCAAAGTCGGCATAATACCTATTACTGTCTGAAAACCATCCTTCGCACCTTCAATAAATTCCTCATAGATATTATGCCTGCTTAAAAGCCCATAGCCTACAATGCAAAAAATAAGCAGTGGTATCATCACATCAGATAAAAACATCATTATTTTCATGTGGCGCTCCACAAAGATCTGTTATGCTATTTTATGCTTTCCGTTGTCCACTTAGTACCCCACCGGTTATTTTTCGATACTACTCCATACAGTAATTATAATAACTTTCTGATTTTATCAACTTTTTTGAATTATTTTACAGAATACTGATGCAGCAAGGGTACTGATAACAGTTGCCACAATTGCTGGCCCCACAATTTCGGTGGGGTTAACACTTCCATACTGACTGCGGTAAGCAATCACATTCACCGGTATCAGTTGAAGGGAAGAAATGTTAATAATCAGAAAAGTACACATTTCCGTACTGGCAGTCCCACGGGGAACAGCCCCTTTTTTAGAACTGCTGCCCATCTGCCTTCTGCTCTCCTCTAATTCTTCTAAACTCTCCATTGCAGCAAGTCCTGCCGGTGTTGCCGCCCATCCCAAACCAAATATATTCGCAATCATATTGGTAGCAATATAGTCATTGGCAGGATGTCCCGCTGGAATATCCGGAAAAAAGAACCGAAGTACGGGCTTCATTTTTTCGGTTAATCCCGCTATCATTCCCGTCTTTTCCGCTATTTTCATCAATCCCACCCAGAAAGACATGACTCCCATCATGGTAATACATAATGTGACCGCCTCTTTTGCCGAATTTAATGCCGCATCTGTCACGATCGGCAGATTTCCGTTAAATGCAGCAAAGATAACTCCAATCAAAATCATAAATGCCCATAAATAATTCATTCTTCACCAAAACAATTTTCCATTGATATTTATTGTATGAAATATAACAAAAAAAATATCTGTTTTTCAAATAAAATTGTTTTATTTATCTATTAAATATTATATAATTTAATGTAATAAGAACTATCATTATAGAGAGGTATGTACTATGTCAAAGGGGCTTGTCTACACAAACGACAACTGTTTAGGCTGCAACAAATGTATTGCTGCATGTCCTTTGCTTCGTGTCAATACATCTACTATCGTAGATGAAAAAAACATTATTTCTGTGGATGGGGATGCCTGCGTCCATTGTGGCAGCTGTATTACTGCCTGCCCACATAGTGCCAGGGATTATATGGATGACACAGAAACATTTTTATCTGATTTAAAGAGTGGCAAACGAATTTCTCTTTTGGTTGCACCAGCTTTTATTGCTAATTACCCAAAGGAATACAAAAAAGTTCTGGGGTATTTGAAGAGTTTGGGTGTCAATCATATTATTAGTGTCAGTTTCGGTGCAGATATCACTACCTGGGGCTATTTAAACTATATCACCCAGCACAATTTTACCGGCGGCATTTCTCAGCCTTGCCCGGCAATCGTAGATTATATTGAAAAATATATCCCGTCTTTGGTTGATAAACTTGTACCGATTCATAGCCCTATGATGTGTGCTGCCATCTATGTCAAAAAATACATGAAGATTTCGGATACCCTTGCTTTCCTAAGTCCATGTATTGCAAAAAAATCCGAAATCAGCCGGCCAGAGAACGGAAATATCATCCAGTATAATGTTACCTTTAAGCATCTGATGGACAAGCTTTCTTCTGTCCGCCTAGACCAGTATGATGCCATTGATGAAATTGAATACGGACTTGGTTCTATCTATCCTACTCCCGGCGGATTAAGGGAAAATGTAGAATATTTTCTGGGCAAGGACGTAATGATACGTCAGATTGAGGGAGAGGGACATGCTTATCACTTCCTCCATGAATATGCCAAACGGGTAGCTTCCGGCAAGCCACTGCCATTTATGGTAGATGCCTTAAACTGCCAGTCCGGCTGTATTTACGGAACCGCTACGGATCCGGCAAGAACTGATGATGATGACATTCTTTTTGCACTGCATCAGCAAAAAACTGCCGCTGCTTCCAGCGATAAAAAATCGCCCTGGAATCACAATCTTTCCTATGAAAACCGTCTGAAACAGTTTAATCAGGCTTTTCGCGATTTAGACTTAAACGATTTTATCTGTAAATATAATAAGAACCGTTATATTGGTGAATTACAGGCAACAGATGCACAATTAAAAGATGCCTTTTTATCTATGGGTAAAAATACCAAAGAAGAACAGAGTATCAACTGCGGTGCCTGTGGCTATGCGGGATGCAAAGAGATGGCGACTGCCATTGCCCATGGTATCAATGTGCCAACAAACTGTATTCACTTTGTAAAGGCTTCCGTGGAAGCAGAAAAAGCTGACGTAGAGCGTCTATCCGAAGAAATTAAACAGCGCGAGGAAGAAATCCGCAACTCTTATAAAGCAGTTTTTGAACAAATTGAGAGTATCCATAAATCCATGCAGGAACTTTCCGACGGAAATCAGGTGACTGCCACAGACCTTAGTATTCTTACCGGTTCTATTCAGGAAGTTGTAGAGAACACCAATGCTATCACCAAGGCGATTGACTTGGTTGCCGGTTCCGTGAAGGGGTATGAGGAAATCGACGAAGCCGTTATTCATATTTCCGGTCAGACCGGTATGCTAGCTTTAAATGCCAGTATTGAAGCAGCGCGTGCCGGAGTTGCCGGACGCGGTTTTGCCGTCATTGCAGATCAGGTAAATAAGCTCTCTCAGGAAACAAAATCTACTGTCAACGAGGGAAAGAAACACAGCGAAATTATTGCTCCGGCACTTGATTCTCTCTCCCATTCTGTTGAGAATGTGCTGGCACAGATTCATGACATTAATGACCGTATTTCCGGTATTGCAAGTGCATCTGAAGAGATTTCTGCTCAGGCGATTCTGATTGAAGAAACCGCAAACCAGATACGTGCTCAGATGACAAGCGTTATTGATAATTAGTATTACATAAAAGACAGCCTTGCTGCATAAACATATGTTAACAATCAACAAACGATTTGTCGTTTGCGAAACGAGGTATTTTAATTTTGAATCTATGTCATTCTACAGCAGGGAAAAGGCTTTCCGCCCTTTCCCTGTCTATAATTTTCCTGCTGAATCTTTCCCTGACGGGATGCTCTTCTATTTCCAGTGAAACCTCCTCCAACAAAAAAGCTTCTCTCTCATTTGAGGAATTTTGTAATACACTTTTTTGCTCGGAAGTTTCTTCTAACACTATTAATCTGCATTTCACCCTGTCAAACCCGGAATCTTACGGTATCACAGATCCGCCTATTACGTTAGGTGAAATCTCCCACAGTGCTTCCGACAAAACCAATGCAGACATTGAAAACACCTTAGCATCTTTAGAACAGTTTCAATATGAAACTTTAAGCACCTCCGACCAGCTGACCTACGACATTTTATCCGATTACTTAAACCATGAACTTTCCGGTACGGAATATTATCTTTATGAAGAATACTTAAACCCAGCTTCCGGCATCCAATCGCAGCTACCGATTTTATACGAGGAATACCGGTTTTATGACGAGAAGGATGTGAAAGACTATTTAGAACTGTTGCCTCAGACAAAATCTTATTTTGAAGAAATCATTGCATTTGAACAGGAAAAAGCAAAAGCAGGATTATTCATGTCCGATACCACCTGCGACACATTAATAGAACAGTGTGCCTCCTTTACGGAAAATCAGGAAAACCACTACTTAATCGAAACTTTTAATCACAAAGTAGATGCGTTGACAGACATCAATGCTTCCACAAAAGAAGCATACAAAGAGGAAAATGAGAATCTGGTAAAAGAGTATATTTTCCCCGCCTATGATGAACTTTCCGCTGCCCTGACAAACTTAAAAGGCAGTGGCAAAAATGAAAAGGGACTTTGTTATTTTGACAAGGGAAAGGATTATTATGAGTATCTGGTTTATTACAATACCGGCTGTCAGGCAGAGATAAAAGATATTCAGACTATGATTGGGAACCAACGTTTACTGGATTTGCAGGAAGCGTCAAAACTGACGCAGGAATATCCTGATTTGTGGGAACAATGCGAAAATTTTGCCCTCTCCGATACGGATGCTGTTTCCATCCTGAATACCTTACAGAAAAAAATGCTCTCCCAGTTTCCCGCTGCCCCGGAAACAGAATTTACTGTCAGCTATATTGACAAATGTATGGAGGATTATCTGGCTCCCGCCTTTTACATTACATCTCCCATTGATCATTATAAACAAAATTCTATCTTTATTAACGGAACTACCGATAATACTACCATGCGCTACTTCACTACCCTCGCCCATGAGGGATTTCCCGGTCATCTTTATCAGACCGTCATGTCCTATGAAATGGGGCTTCCTGCCGTGCGCAGCATTTTGAATTATCCCGGTTATGCGGAAGGATGGGCTACCTACGTGGAAATGCTCTCCTATCAGTACGCAGATTTGCCGAAAAATGCCGCAACCCTTATGGCATTAAACCAGTCTGCCCTGCTAAGTCTTTATGCCTCTACCGACATTGGCATTCACTATGAAGGCTGGACTCTTTCCGATACGGTAAAATTCTGGAAAGACTATGGTATTACCGACGAGAACTCTATTGCTGAGGTCTACCAGTACATTATCTCCGAACCTACCAATTATTTGAAATACTATGTAGGATATCTCGGATTTTTAGAACTAAAAGATTATGCCAAAGATACGTTTCAGGAAAAATATAATGACGTGGATTTTCACCGGGCAGTCCTCGCCATTGGTCCTGCACCTTTTCATATTGTGGAGAAATATTTGCCGGCGTTTTATGAGATAGAGCAGTAACTTACTGCTCTATCAATGCCTGATACACATCGCGCTTGCTGATGCCACGGTCTTTTGCCACCAGCTTCATTGCTTCTTTGTGGGCAATCCCCTGCCCTTCATACACCGCCATATGCTCTTCTAAGCTCATGCTCTCCCAGACTTTTCTACCCTCTTCTTCTAATTGTTCAAATGTCTTTCCTTCCAGTATTAAGACATATTCTCCCCGCGGTTCATTTTCCTGATAGAATTTGAGACATTCAGATATTGTCGTTAATGTCTTTTCTTCATATCTCTTTGTGAGCTCTCTGCACACGGAAATCTTTCTATCTCCTAAGGTCTCATAAAGCTCTTCTAAGGTCTTCACCAGATGGTGAGGTGCTTCATAGATGATGATGGTTCTCGTCTCATCCACAAGCTCTTTCAAGACTGCTGCACGCTCTTTCTTTTCTCTGGGCAAAAATGCCTCAAAAGCAAACCGTCTTGTAGGAAGCCCCGACATCGTAAGCGCCGTAATACAGGCAGCCGGCCCCGGAAGGGATGTCACTTCTATTCCCTCTTCATAACAGATACGCACCAGTTCCTCCCCCGGGTCTGAAATCCCCGGTGTTCCCGCATCGGTGATAAGCGCAATATTTTTCCCCTCCCGTAACTTGTCTACAAGCTGATAGGCTTTCTCTATCTTGTTGTACTCGTGATAGCTAGTCATAGGAGTCTTTATCTCAAAATGGTTTAACAGCTTAATGGAATTTCTGGTATCCTCCGCTGCAATCAAATCTACTTCCTTTAACGTGCGCAGCACTCGAAACGTAATATCTTCTAAATTTCCGATGGGGGTTGCGCATAAATATAGTTTTCCTGCCATGTATTTCTCTCCTCACGTACTTTACTTACATTATATCATGTGCAAAACCAGCACATGATAGGCATTCGCCGCTCGTCAATCATGCCAGCATGTTGACTCGCTTGCGCTCATTATATCACATCAACAATCATATCGACACAGATTGTTTCATATGATAAAAGGTCTTATCGCTTTCCTGCCATGAAAACAAGACAATAAAGATACTATTTTATTGAAAAACTATGACATGATAAAACAAAAGAATGCTACTCGACAGTCACACGGATTTGCTCCTTCGCACCGTCTTCTTTTGCATAGACATAGGCTTTTCCGGGACTTTTTCCATAAATTCTGCCATATTCATCTACGCTGACAACATTGGTATTAGAACTGGAAAAAGTCGGTATATTACCGGAAGACACCGTTACCTGAAGTTTTTTTGTCTCTCCAACAGCAAGAGACATTTCCTGAGTTGTAAATGAAATGGTCGGCTTTTTTACTGTAACCTCACAACTTTTTTTGACACCGTCCACCGTAACCGTAATCACTGCAGTTCCGTTTTTTACTGCTGTGACATTTCCGTAGTTATCCACAACCGCTACACTACTCTTATTGCTTTTCCACTTAGGTGTGGATTTCGAAGACGAGGTAAC
>JAQXGQ010000009.1 GCA_029006795.1 Clostridiales bacterium
CATGTAGATGGAGTCCTGATTTATGAATTGTAAAAACATCATTTTTATGAGTGTTTTGTTTGTATTTCTTCCGGTATGGATTGGCTATATCTGGATAGAAGTGTTAAAAATTAAAGGAAAATGGGAGCGATTCCTTCATGCCTGGGTGCTTGGCTTTGTCACGATGTTATCTGTGGGGCAGATCGTGTTAGTGCCGATGGTGGCACTGCACGCTACGCTGACATCGGCACTTCGGGCGTGGGAGATTGCTCTTACGGGGTTGGCTCTGATTTCCTTTTATCTGCTGCTGTTACGTTTTCAGAAATCGGCAGATGTTACTGTAACAAAAACTGCTGTGCAGTCAGAAGAAAAATCAGACAAATCCGGGAAAATCTGGACTTGGATATTCGGAGTGCTTGTAGTGATCCTAGTGTTGCTTCAGGCATATATTCCGGCTCGTTTTGAGCACCGGGACGATGATGACTCCCGGTTTATTTCCGAGGAAGTGTCTGCGGTAGAGCATGATACGATGTATTGGGATGACCCCATCACCATTGATCAGCTTTACTGGAATGAGGGTGAGGTGCGCAAGGATTTTACTTCTCCCTGGGCAATGTATATTGCCATGTGCAGTAAAATCAGCAATATTCCGCCGGCGGTGCTCTCCCACAGCTATCTGCCTTTCTTTTTGATCCTTTTGTGTTATGGCGCGTACTACCTGATTGGAAATATCCTGTTAAAGGGGGATAAGGAGAAAACACTGGTGTTTCTGCTGTTTTTGTCTGTAATCCACTTGTGGGGTTATACGTCTACCCATACGTTAGCGTCCATGCTTCTGCTTCGTATCTGGCAGGGAAAGGCGGTCTGCGCAAGTCTGATGCTGCCGGTATTTTTTTACCTGATGTATCAGATTATGCAGAGAGAATATAAAAAGGGATGGGTGGTATTCCTGTATGTAGCAAGCAATGCGGCATGTCTGTTGTCGGGAATTGGCATTGTGACAGCACCGGTGATATTGTTCATCTATGGTGTGGTAGACTTTTTCTGCTACAGGAACCCCAAAAAGCTGTCTGCTATCTGGATGGCAGCCGTTCCCTGTGCTTTGTATCTTTTATATTATCTGATTGGTTAATGAGAGGAATATGTGAATTGATAACCTATTGTTATGGTGTTTGGAATGAATTTCTTAATTTCATAGGCGGAAGAAGCGGACTGGCACACTGGGTGCTTTTTATCCTGGCATTGTTCTTATGTATTTTTATGGGAAAAGAAATCCGGCAGAAGATTTTTTTCCCGGCAGTGCTGGTGCTTTTGTTCTTCTTTAACCCACTGTTTTATGCGGTGGTGGGCACTAGGTTCCTTTCCGGCATCTACTGGAGACTGTTGTGGATGCTGCCGAATTCTTTTGTAATTGCCTATGTTCTGACACAGATGACCTATAAAATCAAAAAGAATTTGTTACGGGTGGCAGCGGTGGTGCTTGCCTGCGCCTGTATTGCTGTGACAGGGGACAGAATTTTTACGAAAGAGACTTATAGTGAAAAAGAAAATGATTATGAAATTCCGAATGCGGCGATAGAAATCTGTGACTACGTCAGAGGTAATCTCTTAAGCTGGAAGGAAACTATTGTAGTGCCGAATGATTTACTCTGTTATATCAGACAGTACAACAGTGCGGTAGGGTTATTTTACGGAAGAAATGCGGGGGGCTTTATCTCTAACATTGGGGAGGATGAAAAGGCTGTCTATGAAGAAATGTGTAAAGAAAATCCTGATGTCAAAGTGATTACTGATATCGGGAAAAAGAGATATTGCAGATATTTAGTATTTGACAACACTTTTCACCGGATACCGGAGGATTTGACGGAGTATGGTTATGAAAAGGTATATGTGGTAGAGAATCATTATGTCATCTACCGGATTTTTGAGGAAGAGCGCGTGTGGGGCTCGGATGGGCCTGACGCGGGAAAATAGAATTTATTGTATTAGTCCAACGGAGGCTATGAATGAAAAAAATAAAGACAATCTATCGAGAGACAAATTGGGAAAGAATAGGAATTGCTGCTTTTTACGGGTATTTTGCCATCAATATTCTGATGAAGGCATTTGCCTATGATCATGGAGATGATATTTACCGCTATTTCTTTATTTTTGGAATGGTGTTTTTGGGAATAAAATTAGTGACAACAAAGTATACCCTGCGAGAAATTGGCTGGGCAGCCATTTTAATCGGGTTAGGTCTTACACTTTCTATCATTACAAAACAGAATACTTGGCTGTTACTGTTTTTAACCATTATTGCAATGAAAAATTGCAGCTTTCAGTTGATGATAAAGATAGCCCTCTATATTCGTGTGTTCTGTGCTCTGGTACTGGTGTTAGGTTCCACCTTTGGTGTTTATGACATTGGCAGCAAGACCACGCCGGACACCAGTTATGTGGAGATTCCGGTGTACAGTTTCGCGTTAAACGAACCAAACTATGCCTATTTAACCATTTTTTTGATGATAATGTTGTTGCTTTATTATAATTATGAAAAACTGAACTGGAAATGGTTTTTAGGAACTTCTGCATTGGCATTTTTATTCTATGAGCTGACCTTCTGCCGTACGGGTATTGCAGTATTTTTCTTCTGCTGGGCACTTATTATATTTGAAAAACTGGTGAAAAGTCACAGATGGAAATTCATTTTTGTGCTGTCAGTGCCAGTAGGGACATTGTTTAGCTTCTGTACGATGGTGCTTTATAATGGCGGGAATAAAATCATGGCACTGTTAAATCACTATGTGTCAGGACGAATTTATATTATGAACAGTTATTACCGTCTGCAGGGATTGGCACTTTATCCGAGAACCCAGGAATATTTCTATGCGAATTATTTTGGCCTAATCGATAACACGTATATGTTTGTGCTGCTGTATTGCGGCTGGGTGGTAGCGTTATTTTTCTTTGCACTGGTGTGCAGAACATTGTATGTGCTTTATAAAAAGAAGTGCTATAAAGAACTGGTAATGATAAGTACACTGGCATTGTATGCTGTGTTAGAGCAATTTGTCATGAATGGATTTATGAATCCGTTTATCCTGCTTACGGGAGTTTTATTGTACCCTGATATATTAGAGGAAGGGAAGCAGACCATATGAAGCAATATCGAATTTTGCAAGTGCATAACTTTTATCAGATACCGGGAGGGGAAGATGTGGTAGTCAGAAACGAAAAGCGTCTTCTTGAGGAGCATGGTCATACGGTATATACTTACTATCGAAGCAATACAGAACTAAACGAAAAGGGATTGCTTGGAAAACTGTTTCTGCCTTTTACGGCAATTTATTCTTTTAAGACTGCAAGAGAAGTAAAAAAGCTCATTCAGGAGAATCAGATTGATGTGGTTCATGTACACAACACCCTTACGATGATAAGTCCATCCGTATTTTATGCGGCATTCCGTTGTAAAGTGCCGGTGGTACAGACATTGCACAATTTTAGAATGCTTTGTCCGGCAGGCTCCTTTTTCCGCAACAATGAGATTTGTGAGGAATGCGTTGATGGCGGTTTAAAATGTGCAGTGAAGCATAAGTGTTATCGCAACAGCAAACTGCAGAGTTTTGTGAGTGCAGCGGTCTTGAAGGTACATCGTATCTTAGGAACTTACCGGAAAGTGAACTTTATCTGTCTGACAGAGTTTAACAGAAATAAATTGCTTGCTTCTAGCCATATCGTAGATGCAAAAAAGGTTTATATCAAGCCGAATTTTACCTTTGCGGAGGGAATTAAGCCGAGCAATGAGAAAGAGCAGGAGGAATATTATCTCTTTGCCGGAAGAGTGGAGGCACTAAAGGGGATAGATATTGCGATTAAGGCGTTTGAAAAAATTCCTGACAGACAGCTTTACGTTGCGGGAACTGGCCCTATGATGGAAGAAATGCAGGCTTATGTAAAGGAGCACAACATCACGAATGTCCGGTTTTTAGGCTATCTTCAGAAGGAAGAAATGACAGAGCGTTTTTATCATGCGAAGGCGGTGATTATGACTTCTCAGTGCTATGAGGCGTTTGCCATGACCATCGCAGAAGCCTATTCCTACGGGGTTCCGGTTATCGCCGGAAGAGTGGGAAACATGGAAGGCATGGTAAAAGAAGGCGTTACCGGAGTGAAATTTACCTACAATTCTGCCGAGGATTTAGCAAAAAAGGTGGAAGAGTTTGAACATTTAGACAGAATGACCTTAAAAGAAAATGCGAGGGAATTTTATCAGAACCGTCTGCGCCCGGAGGACAATTACCGGAAACTGATGGAGATTTATGAAAGTATTTCAAGTGACAGGAAGTGACTTATGAAACGAGCAGTATTGATAACCAATATTCCGTCTCCCTACAGGGTTGACTTTTTTGCTTTTTTACAGAAAACTTACCCGGAGTATGAATTTCATATTATTTTTTCCGGGGCAGGTATGGAAAACCGGAAATGGACGGTGGAATTAGAGGGGCTTTCCAATTATCATTTTTTGAAATCCCGTACCATTATTATTAGAAAGCGTTTTGACGACCGCTATGTATTTCTTCCGGTGGGAGTGGAAAGGACGTTAAAGGAGATACAACCGGATATCGTGTTTGCTATGGAATATAACCCGACGATTTTGCGGGCGGTGCACTGGTGCAGAAAAAAACATATTCCATTTATCAGTTGGACGGATGGAACCTTAAATTCCGAGAAAAATATCGGAAAGGTGCAGCGTCTTTCCAGAAAATACATTATCAAGCGGGCGGCAGCCTTTATTGCCAGTAGTACGGCGTCTAAGGAAGCCCAGATTGCCTACGGGGCAGCACCGGGGAAATGCTTTATTTCCTATCTGACAGTGGATATTCAGAAATATTTAGCCCAAAAGGAAAGCTACGAGGCAAGGCAGCTTTTATATGTGGGAAGTCTTATTCAGAGGAAGGGGCTAGATTTGCTTTTACCTGCATTAGCTAAAACCAGTGAAGATATCCGTTTAGTCATTGTGGGAGAGGGGCAGGAGAGACCGCTTTTAGAAGAGCAGATAAAGAAATTAAACCTCACCGACCGGGTGGAATTTAAAGGTTATGTAGAGGGAGAACCCTTACGACAGCTTTATATGGAGTCAGATGCCTTTATCCTTCCTACCAGAGAGGACTGTTTCGGACTGGTAATTTTAGAGGCAATGTGTGCTTCCTTGCCTGTCATTTCCTCAAAATATGCCGACGGGGCAAGAGATTTGATTGAGGATGGGAAAAACGGCTATATTGTAGACCCGGAGGATACAGATGGCTTTGCGAAAACCATTGAGCAGCTTTTTTCCGAGGGAAGATTACCTGAGATGGGAAAAAACAGCTACGAAAAAGCAAAGGAATTTGACTTTGCTAACGTGGCAAAGGGCTGTATCGCAGCGATGCGGTATGTGACAGATAGAAGTGAAAAGTAAGGCGCAATGCGTTTTGACCGGGAGGTTACAGTGAAGAAGATTTTATTTAATGGATTAGGAAACAGAGGATGGATTGGCGGCATTTATTATATTAAAAACATTATATTCAGTTGTCTTCAGAATAAAGAGATTACATCAAAATATGAACTGGTACTCTTTATTGATGAGAAGCATTCCGATATTTTTGCGCCTTTTAAAGATAAAATTACCATTCGTGTATTTGGAAATGAGGGAAAATTAAAACTGGCATTGATTCAGGCAGCTCAAGTGTGGTTTGGCGGAGTGAAATATTGCTATGCCTTAGAATTAAATAAGACAGGAAAGCTCTTTAAGAATAAGGGAATCTTCTGGATACCGGATTTCCAGCACAAGAATCTGCCGGAGTTTTTCTCGAAAGAAGAATTAGAGCGTAAGGATGCTAATTTCTTAGAGATGGTGATGAGTAACAGACCGATGGTGTTAAGCAGCTTTGATGCGAAACATGATTTAGAACGTTTTTACCCAAAACATAAGTGCCCGGTGGAAGTGGTACATTTTGTTTCCTATATTGAGCCGGAAATCAAAAAAATTACACCGGAATTAGAACGTTTAGTCAAAGAAAAATTTGGATTAAACAGGAATTATATCTATATTCCAAACCAATTCTGGCAGCATAAAAACCATATTGTCATGGTAAAGGCAATCAAGATTTTATTAGAGAGTGGTAGATTAAAGGACTACGATTTTGTATTTACCGGAAATTTGGAAGATTACCGTAACCCTGACTATATTAATCAGCTAAAGGCAATTATGGAATCCGATGAGGTGAAGGATAACATTAAGCTGCTTGGCTTTGTAGGCAGGGAAGAGCAGCTTTGTATTATGAAACATGCCCGTTTTATCGTACAGCCGTCCTTATGTGAAGGTTGGGGAACCGTATTAGAGGACGCGAAGGTTTTAGACAAGTGCGTACTTTTATCTGATATTCCAGTTCATAGAGAGCAGAAAAATGAGAAATGTGTTCTCTTTAATCCACATCAGCCGGAGGCTTTGGCAGATTTGATTGCAGAATACAGTAAAAAGGAATGGGAAGAAGATGTGAACCGGGGAATTGCGAGTATGTACCGGGAAGCCTTAGAATATTCAAATGCCTTAGAAAAGGTATTTTTGTAAAACGCATAGACGAAAAGGAAGTGATTTTTAAGAGATGAGTACAAAAAGAAAAATGGTAATTACCGGAGTCAACGGTTTTCTCGGAAGAAGTGCAAAGGAATATTTTGAAAAAGAATATGATATTACCGGAATAGACTTAGCGGCGAAATACTGTGGCGGGGACGATGGATTGTCTTATTATCAGTGCAATATGTCTCAGGAAGCGGCAGAGCTCGCCTCAGTTTTTACCAGTGTGCAGCCGGATGTGATACTTCATTGTGCAGGAAGTGCCAATGTGGGTGCCTCTGTGGTGAATCCGATGGCAGATTTAGACGGAAATCTTCATAGTCTCTATCAACTGCTGTTAGCGTTACAGTCCTTTGAAAAACGACCGGAGATTATCTTTTTCTCAAGTGCTGGCATTTACGGCAATCCGAAAGAACTGCCGATTAAAGAAAATGCGGCGGCAGAGCCGGTTTCTCCTTACGGTCTTCACAAATTTATGGCAGAGCAGCTCTGCAGCTATTATAATAGGATACATGGCTACCATATCCGTTCTATCCGTATTTTTTCTGCCTACGGAAGCGGTTTACGGAAGCAGCTTTTGTGGGATATTTATCAGAAATACCGAAATACGGGAAAAATTGAACTTTTCGGCACCGGAAATGAAACCAGAGATTTTATTCATGTTTCGGACATTTTAAGAGCCATTGAATTGATTTTAGACTATGAGGGACCTGAAGAAATCTTTAACGTGGCAAACGGTGAAGAGGTTTCCATCCGGGAATTAGCGGAGACTTATGCAAAAACGTTAGGCGAGAATCCAGAAATTGTCAGCTTCAACGGGGAGACGAAACCTGGAGATCCGAAAAACTGGCGTGCGGATATTTCACTGTTGAAAAAAATCGGTTATGAGAAAAAGATGGATTTGGCAGCGGGAATAGAAGATTATGTAAACTGGGTAAAAAATTTATCTTAGGAAGCAGAGTGTGCGTATGAGTAATGAAAGAGAAGTGGCACCGGTGATTTTGTTTACTTACAATAGACCGGACCATACAAAACGAACCATAGAAGCCTTAGCGGCAAATGAACTGGCAGAGGAAACAGAACTTTATATTTTTTCTGATGCGGCAAAAAAAGAGACGGATGCAGAAAAGGTGCAGAAAATCAGGGATTATGCCAATGCTGTCACAGGATTTAAAAAGGTGCATCTGACTGCGAGAACAGAGAATTGCGGACTGGCGAAAAATGTGATAGAGGGCGTAACAGAAATTGTAAACCGTTATGGGAAAGTCATTGTCATGGAGGATGATTTGGTGACAAATCGGTATTTTCTGCGGTTTATGAATGACGGTTTAGAGCGCTATGAGAAGGAAAAGAAGGTCACGGGCGTGACGGGGTATTCCTTTTTAGATGACAGTACCGATTATGAAAAAGAAAGCTATCTCTGTGGGCTGACCGGGACGAGCTGGTCATGGGCAACCTGGGCAGACCGGTGGTCTTCTTTTGATAAAGATGCAAGGGGATGGGAAAGATTAAAAGAAGATGCGGCTTACCGGAAACGCTTTAATTATGATAATACTTATAATTTTTACCAGATTTTAAAAATGCAGCAGCAGGATGCAAAGACAAATTCCTGGGCAATCCGTTGGTATTATACCACCTTTTTGCAGGAAGGACTGATTTTAGCGCCTACCCGTTCTTTGGTGGGAAATGATGGTTGGGACGGTTCCGGTGTCCACTGCGGTGGGGAGGCTCCTACAGCAGTACATGCCTTAAAAACAGAGCGGGCAATCACGGAGTTCCCGGAGGAGATTATAGAATTGCCGGAAATCAGAAAACGCCTGAAAAAGGAACTGAAAAAAATTTCAGAGCCTAGCAAATTAAAATGGATTTATCACAGGGTGTTTCGCAGAAATTATGTGGGACAGGCGTAAACAAAAGGCTACAGTGTGAAAGGATAGAAAGTATGAAAATATTAGCAATTTTTACCTGTCACAACCGCAGGGAACTGACAAAACGCGGCATTGAGACTTTGGCATTGAACAAAGAGGTACAGTTTGATTTTGTGGTGGTGGACGATGGCAGTACCGACGGTACGGTAGAAATGTTAAAATCACTTCCGGCGCAGATTGATGTGGTGGAGGGAGACGGAAATCTTTTCTGGAACCGTGGTATGTACAAGGGGATTGAATATGTGAAGGAAAAATATCCAGACTACGAGTATTATATGCTGATGAATGACGATACAAAGTTTTTTGAGGGCATTTTTGATGAGATGAAGCCGCAGCTGAAAAAAGATACTGTTCTGGTGGGAGCTATCTGTGGCGATAAAGGGGAATTAAGCTATGGTGGTATTAAATATGTGAAGGGAATCCGTTATAAAAAATACGGACCTGAAGCACAGGATATCAGTTTTGACACCTTTAATGCGAACTGTGCCATCATTCCCCATGATATCTTTATGCAGGTGGGAATTGATCCCTTTTATCAGCATAGCATCGGGGACTTCGATTATGGCTTGCAGATTAGCAAGAAGGGTTATGACATTCGTGTCTATTCTAAATATGTGGGAGAGTGTAATGATAATACGTTACAGAGAACCTGGCAGGATGAGACTTTGCCAAAATTAGAGCGCATTAAATTAAAAGAAAGCAGAAAGGGACTGCCATTTGCAGACTGGTTTCATTTTCTGCGCAAAAATTTTGGGCTTGGAACTGCCATTGTGCGTTCCATTACGCCTTATATTCGTATTTTGTTAGGAACAAAGACACGTTATTCCGGTTCATAAATATCGGTGGAGTTAGCATTTATGGGAAATATCAGTTTTGTCATTTTAAATTATAATACCTATGAGGAAGCAATTGTCTGTGCAGAATCTATTTTAAATACCCAGACTTATCCTGATATACAGATTGTTATTGTAGATAACGGCTCGAAGAATGACAGCACAAAGAGGTTAGAGGAGTATCAGGAAGGAAAAGAACGGGTTCACCTGGTGGTTTCAAAAGAGAATTTAGGATTTGCAAAGGGAAATAACCTGGGAATCCGCTACGCAAGGGAACACTTTTCACCGGATTTTATTGTGGCGGCTAACAGTGATATTATCTTTGAACAACCAGATTACTGCGAGAAGCTGATAAAAGTGTATGAAGAAAACCGTTATGATATTTTAGGTGGAGATGTGATTGATGTCAGCAGGACGCAGCATTTTAATCCGGTGGCAAGAGAGCGCAGATATACCTTAAACTATATGAGAAAACAGGTTTTGGTCTCAAGGGCAAAGGCATGGATGTTTCGCCTGATAAAATTATTACATTTAAAAAAGGCAGTGACGGGACATTACGGTATTGCTACGGATGAAAATGGCACGGATGTGAAGGATGGCAGTAAAAACCTTACCACAAGAGAGGTGGAGGGAAAATCGGTGTCGGCAGACTGCCGTATTGAGGAAACGTTGACAGGGGTGCTGCTTCACGGCTGTTGTCTGGTGTTTTCAAAAGACTTTTTCCGGGAATTTGACGGTTTCTGGGAGGGAACTTTCCTCTATGCGGAGGAAGAGATTCTTTATTATCTTGCCATGAAAAAAGGAATGACGTTACTCTATTCCCCGGAAGTTTGGTGTATGCACAAAGAAGCAGCGACCACAAGCTCTATGTACCGGGATTTTTGTGACGGAAAGATTTTCTACTTTTCTAATATTACGAAGTCCTACCGATTATTTTTGTCGTTGATGAAAGAGGAAGAGAATGGGTAAAGAAAACGGTGAGAGTAAGGTTTTAAAAGCCGGTGTCGGCTATACGATAGGTAATTATTTGTTAAAGGGGCTGAGTTTTCTGACAGTCCCTGTTTTTTCACGCCTGCTTTCCCCTGCCGACAACGGTGTCTTTAATACATATCTTGCTTATCAGACGATTTTGTTTTTACTGGTGGGAATGGCATTACACACCAGCCTGAAAAATGCAAAATATAAATATGAAGACGGTTTTGCAGCCTATAATTCCTGCTGTGTATTGCTTATTATCATAAATCTCCTTGTCTGGTTTATGGCAGGAAATCTGCTTTATCCTTTGTATGGTGAGATGCTTGGTTTTTCAAGGACAGTGGTGAATCTGCTGTTGGTGGACAGTTTTGGTACGGCATTGATTTTATTTTTTAACACGTATGTGGGGCTGTATTACCGTTATATATCTTTTTTAAAGCTCTCTGCTTTCAATGCAATTTCTAATTTTGGATTATCTGTACTTCTGATTTTGACTGTGTTTAAGGAAGATCGTGCTACCGGGCGTATTTTCGGAAATGCCCTGCCGTTAGCGGTGATTTCCCTTGTGCTTATTTGGTATTTCTGGAAACAGAAACGCCCTTCCCTAAACCGGGAGTATGCAGGATTTGCGTTACGTTACAGTCTTCCGATGATACCTCATGGAATATCTCAGGTAGTGTTGTCGCAGTTTGATCGGATTATGATAAAGAGCATGATTGGGGAATGGGAGGCAGGAATTTACAGTTTTGCATATACCATTTTCTCCATTATCAATGTGACAGCAAATTCGCTGGATAATGTCTGGGGACCGTGGTTTTATGAGAAGATGAAGGAAAAAGATTATGACGGTATTCGCAGATATAGCAGTAAATATGCTTTTGGAATGCTGCTTTTCTCGATTCTGGTGATGCTTGGCGCGCCGGAACTGGTAAAGATACTAGGAACGAAAGATTACTATGATGCCATGTATTCTGTGGTTCCGATTGTGGCAGGGGGATACTATATGTTTCTCTATCTGTTTCCCTCCTATGTGGAGTACTATTATGAAAAAACAAAGTACATTGCGCTGGGAACAGGGCTTGCAGCTGTCATCAATGTGGTTTTAAATGTCGTCTGCATTGCAAAATTCGGATATCTGGCAGCGGCATACACTACAATGGCAACCTATCTTTTGTACTTTAGCTTTCATTATATGATAGCATGGCGTATTCGGAAAGGGAGTCTGTTTGATACCGGAAAACTGATACAGTATATTTTGCTGGCATTTGTTTCTTCACTTGTGGCATTGGCATTGATGGAACACTGGCTGATACGATGGATATTGATCATAGGGCTGGGAATTTATTTCCTGTTCTGGCTGGAGAGAGAATTTGCGTTGCGGCAGAAAATAAGGAAGAAACTCGGAAAATAGAGGCTTCTTTAGAAAGATTTCATTGATTTTAAGGTACAGAAAATGTATAGTAAGAGAAAACGTTAAGAGGGAAAGGAAGTACTTATGATTACATCTGTGATATTTGTGCTGTTGTTCGTTCTGTGTCTGTGCGGTGTAGTGCTGTTTCCGAAGACAGAGGGAAAAATCAACGGGATAAAGGCAGGGATTATGGGCACTATGCTGGTGTTCTGTTATCTGGCTTTTACGGCATTTATTTATGATAAATTGGGGATGGGAGTGCACTTAAATACCACCTGTATTTCACTGGCGTTAGCGAATCTGGTGCTTTGGGGTATTATAATCAAAGAAAAGAAGAGACAGAAATTATTTTTCCGGATAACGGATGTATTGTCGGTGATATTGGTGGCTGCATTTGTTCTGGCAATCTCTATGCACATGTTTACTCCAAGGCTGCGGCTTGCTTATGTCAATTCAGACCCGGCGAACCATTTTAATATGGCAATGCAGATTGTAAAGAACGGTACTTTGGATGGCATTTATTTCTCTGCTTATATAGATGCCACTTTTATTGAGCTTTTCGCACCGATACTTACGGTGGGAAAATACTACAAAGCATTTATTGCTGCAGATATTTTTATGCACGTGTTGGAAATCTGTATGTTTTATGTGCTGACACTGGCCATCAGCGAAAGAAAAATCGTACGTATTTTTGCACCAATATTTGCGGTTGGCTATTTTTTGGGATATCCCACGTACAGCTATATGACCGGAGGTTTTGTCTATTGGGGCATTGGTGTGATGATACTGATGCTGATTATTTATGCTCTGCTTTTAGTGGAGCGTTATCCGCATTTGCGCAAATATACCTTTGTACTGCTGTTTTTAGCAGCTTATGCTAATAGCTG
>JAQXGQ010000010.1 GCA_029006795.1 Clostridiales bacterium
CTCCATAATATTTCCTGCTCCGTTGCTCAAAGCATTTGCGTAAGCTGTTTCCATTCCCGAAAAACTTCTGCCACGATAAAAATCTCCAAACTGCAATACTTCCCTCCACTGCTTATAAAGAGCAATCTGAGCCTTCACTGCCGCTACATCCTCTTTTTTCATGTCACTGAAATTACATTCATAGCCGCAGACGCCAAAAGCTGCCACGTGAAATCTTGTTTCAAGAGGTGTTACCCTAAGGGTCTGGTGATTTGGACATGCCGATACATGGGCGCTGACCGTAGACATGGGATAACCATAGCTGTAGCCATTCTGAATTTCCGCCCGGCAAAGTGCATCCGTGTCATCACTTGCCCAAATCTGTGGGAAATAACATAAAATGCCAAGATCGAACCGATTGCCGCCTGCTGCACATCCCTCAAATAAAATTTCAGGGAAACGCTTTGTCAATTCCTTCATACAACGGTAAAGCCCTAACACATAGCGGTGAGCAACTTCTCCCTGTCTCTCTGCCGGCAGTGCCTTAGAAAAGTAATCCGTAAAGGTGCGGTTCATATCCCATTTTACATAAGAAATTTCTGCCGAAGAAAAAACCTCCGTCATTTTTTCAATGATGAAATCCTGCACTTCTGTTCTAGTCAAATCCAAAATCCGCTGATTTCTTCCCTCCACATGGTCTCTGCCCGGAATATCAATGACCCAGTCAGGATGCTTCCCGTAAAGCTCACTCTTTACATTCACCATTTCCGGCTCCACCCAGATACCAAAGGAAAGTCCTAAGTCTTTGATTTTTTTCGCCAGTCCGGCTAATCCACCCGGCAGTTTCTTTTTATTTACCTCCCAATCACCTAAAGACTGACTATCATCATCCCTGCTGCCAAACCATCCGTCATCCATGACAAACAGCTCGATGCCTGCCTCTTTCCCTGCCTTTGCCAACGAAAGCAGTTTTTTCTCATTGATATCAAAATAGGCAGCCTCCCAGCTATTTAGCAGTACCGGACGCACCTTTTTCTTCCATTTTCCTCTTACAATGTGTTCCCTGATAAAATCATGGAGATGAAGGCTCATGCCCTGATAACCTTCATGGGAATAGGTCATCACCGCTTCCGGTGCCTCAAAAGAGTCCCCCGGCTCTAATACAAAGCTAAACGAGTTGGGATTGATTCCTGTCACGAGTCTCGTCTTACCAAAGCTGCTGACCTCTACCACCTCATAATGGTTCCCGCTGTAAATCAGGTGAAATCCATAGGCATCGCCGTTTTCCTCCGTGGTATGTTCCTTTCCTAGCATTACAAAGGAATTGGCACGGCTTGAGGTAGTACCTGTATAAGAGGAATTAACATGTTTGCCGGAAAGCATCCGCACTGACCTGCGGTTCATCTCCCTTGTCCAAGCCCCTTGAAAGGTAGTAAACATATAATCCGGCGTATCAAAATCTATCTGCAGACTCATCAGTCTCTCTAGCTTTATGGTTTCATCACCGTTGTTATAAAGTTTTGCACTTCTGCTGATAACGTCACAGTCTTCATAAACATAATAATGCAGCTCCAGCATCAAATCATGGTATTTCTCTAAAAGTGTGATACAGAGATGTTCTACTTTCCCATCTTCATCATAAGAACCGGGAAGGGTTTCAAATTCTTCTTTTCCCTCTGATATCTCTGCTTTTTCAAAAAGAAAATCTGACGTGATACTCCCATCGCCATAAGTTACTTCAATAAAAGGCTCCCTGATGTCCCCCTTGCCATAGGAGGACATTTCAAGACGAATGTCCTCTAAGGAAAACGTTCTTCCACCCACACAGTTAGTATTCCCCGGTGCAAAGGCATGTTTTTCAAACAGAGCCTCTCCCGGCATGGTAATTTTTCTCCCATAATACAAATGCTCTAAATGCCCGCTATCCATGACCCGAAACACATAAGAGGTATTCGCGGTCGTGAGCGTAAAAATCTGATTTTCCTCTTTTATCATAAGCCCCTGCCTTTCTTAGTTCACTTGTTTCTTTCTTACTTCTTCTGCGATTTCTTCTACCTTCTGCTCGTTCAAAATATATTTCTTATGAAAAATAAATACAGCCATAAGTAATCCTGCTATAGGAATCACCGTCATGGTCATACGAAGTCCCACCACAGATCCTGTCGCTGTTTCCACTGCCACCGCCGTTTCTGAAGTATCGTTGCTCAAATTGCAGATACTTAAGCAGACAGAAGCCACTAGCGCTGCCACGCCGGAAGCTAATTTTACCACAAAAGTCTGCATGGAAAAAATCACACTCTCGTCTCTTCTGCCGTTTTTCAATTCCCCATAATCTACCGTATTAGCAAGAAATACCGTTGTCAGTACGGATAACATACCGTTTGCCGCAAAAATAAAGAATGCAGGAAGAAATAGCAGGAAGATATTTGACATATTTGTAAACATCAGTACTAATAATATTGCGTATCCCGCAATCGCACTAGCAAAGCTGATATAAAACACCTGAATCGTATTTAAAACTTTCCGCAGTACTGGAAAAAACAGCATCATTGCAAGAATCTGAATTGCACCGCCGAACGTATTAAATAATGTATAACTATTATACCACTCACTGCCTCCAAAGTCATATTTAAAGAAGTAAATTACCAGATTAGAAGTAATATAAATGGAGCAGTTAATCAAGACAATTGTGACAACCACCGTCATTGCCTGATCATTTTGTATCAGCGCTTTAAACATCTGCCCCACAGATGGTGTGTCCATGTCTACAGTCTATTTTTCTTTAATATTGCAGCAGGTAATGAGAATAAATACAACAAAAACGACAGCGACAATCAGTGCAAACCACTGAAAGCCCTCTCTCTCATTATTCTGCCCTAACAGATACACACATTTCATGGTGATAATGGTCACAATGGCGGAACCTACCCCTGCACAGGAGCGTGCCAGCGTAGAAAGCCCTTCTCTCTCCTTACCTCCTTCCGTAAATGCCGGTATCATAGACCAGTAAGGAATATCCATCATAGTATAAGTAACTCCCCAGAGAATGTAAGTAATAGCCGCATAAGCAACCAGTCCATTTCCGTCAAGTGCCGGCGGTGCTACAAACATAAAATATAAGATAATCGCATTTAAAATGGTTCCAATCACTAACCATGGACGGAATTTTCCCCATCTTGTTTTGGTCTTTGCCACAAGTACCCCCATAATCGGGTCATTAAACGCATCAAAAATGCGGGCTGCCATTAAGATAATTCCCATGGCAATCGCGCTTACTCCTAAAATGTCCTGATAATAATATAAAATATAACTGGCGGAAAGCATGTAAACCATGTCTTTTCCTACTGCTCCTAATCCATAGGAGACTTTTTCCCTTCCTGTCAGTTTCATTACAAATCCCTCCATCTCATTATTTTTATTACATTAAACTCACACCTATTTTTTCTTCTTGCGAAGGTCAAAGGCAAGCTCTACCACTTTATACGCTCCGTCATAAACACCGTTTTTCTTATTTTTTTCAATGCAGTCACACATTTGAAGAAGCATACTTTTTTCACTTAAGAAAAGCTCTATCATCTGCAGGGTATGTGGAATATCACGGCATTCTAATGTTCCGTCTCCTAGCTCTGCAGAATGGATTGCTCCCCACTGCTCATGACCACCCACGCGCTTAATGAACAACTTCGGTACTGGGTAAAATGCAAGCTCACTGGGTTTTGTCACTAATACATCACAGCTTCTCATCAAAAGGTTGGTGCAGTACACAGCTTCAAAAATATTTTCATGCCAGAACCCATGAATCCCTGTGACCTCTCCCTCTAAGGCATTTTCTGCAAATTTCTTTGTCTCCTCCCACCGGTTAAAGTGTTCCTTTGACAATTCTCTCATATCTGGGATTTCTTTCTGCAATTCCTCCCAGACATTCCTGTAATCCCCGACATTGACGTAAAGTGCCGCTTTCTGTGCCTTGATTTCCGGAAGCAGATAGCGGATGATTTCGGAAAAAATCTCTTTCTGTGCTCCTGCACCTCCGATGGTCAAAAGGAAACGCATCGGTTTTCCCGTTTCTTTTCTCTTTCTCCTCAATGCACAATCTGTTTCAATGTTGCTCACTAACTCATGGTCAATGTAATGACCAGTATAGCAGATGTCTTCCTCGGGCATTGGCTTTAACACATCTTTTCCCTGCATACCGTTTAAGATTCGGTAGCCCTGGTAAGCATAATGAGTCTGAACCGTATGCAGACTTCCCTCAGCAAAATGGAGTGCCATCGGCCAGTTGTCCGGCACTGCGTTCACCACATATTTCATATCTGCATGAACCGCTGCCTGTGCCGGCCACACATGAGTTGCCACCACCGGAATTTCATGGGGAACATTTTTATAAACCGGAGCCATCAGTTCCGCATTTTTCTGGTCTGTGGCATTGTAGGAAAGTTTTCGGAAACCTTCATAGTTCATCGGTTCCCATACAAAATGATTAAAGAGTTTACTCTTTCCGGAAAGTCTCGACCCCAGAGAATACAAATCATTCTGGGCGCTGATGACTTTTGTGCAGGTGGTATGTTTGTAGGAATTTAAATCCATCCAGTAAGGTATATATCCCATGGATTTTGCTGCGGAAGCAATTGCCATGGAAATACGGTAATGCCCGAAACCCATACGAATATTTCCCACAATGATTCCCTTCTCTGTATCAAATGTCCCGTTTCCCTTTGTCCCATCCTCGCCTAAACGCACATCATAAACACCTAACAAATCCCCAATATGAGGATTTTTTTCTAATACCACAGGATAGTCTCTGTTGCTGTCATCCCCAAACTTTTTGGCATATTTCTTTTTGGACTTTAAGGCTTTTTGGTAAGTCCTGCCTGTCATGGGATTGCCGAAAATTATTTTGGATTTTTCTTTCATGTTTCTCTCCTTTTCATACCTGAACTTCAAATTTTATGGTCTTAGTTCCTGTCTGTGAAGATATGATTTTCAATTCTCCCACACCGGATTCTCCTGTGGTTTTTACATAGGCTCCACCCATACCTCCCTGCAGACTCACTGTCTTATCTCCAATAAGCTCTATGCTTCCTGTCACTTCAAGTTGTAACGGCTCCTGATAAAAACTCAAAAGATTATCATTCTGATCTAGTGCCTGTATCCGCACTGCCGCCACATCATAGGTGGTTTCCTCCCTCAATACTGTATGGTCTGCCTCCACTTTTAAATGAATAGATTTCACCGGCTCTTTTGTGACGGTTTTCACTACTTTTCCATCTTTTACTGCCTCAAAACGGTAAGTGGTGGAGGTACCGCCCCAATCACCGATGTAACGGTTATATAACTCTACTGCCTGCTCAGGTTTCATGTGATAGACAAGCATCATTTTAATAGCCGTAAGATATACTGACTTTGGCAGATTTGATAACCCATAACGTGCCGTTGCATTTAGCGCATCCTTAATCCCATTTGCCTGTGCCGGTTTAAAATTCTCCTGCTCCTTAATCGCATCCCCAATAAAATCGTCAATCATAATAGGACCATGTGCAAGATTTCTGTAAGGGCTTTCCCCTTTTTCATATTCCTTAATAAAACGATCGTTTTTATACATCCTCACACTGTCCGCATTGGTTAAAATCCAGATAGCTCCACGGTTACAGCCGGGATGTTCCCCGATATCCATAGAGGATGAAATTTCAAGTACAGGCTCTTTTTCCTGCTGGCAGGCATAAATAACTGCTGCAAGTTTCGGATTACGGAACATATCCATGACGCCGTGGTAACAGATGCGGTCACCGCTGCCGAAATCTTTGTGGGTGTTGTAATCAAACATACACCAGCCAAAGCTCCCCGCAATATCTTCTTCTCCTGCGATGGCATCGAGTACATTGGCATGGCGAATGGCATGCTCTACCCGGTGTTCCTCCCAGTCAAAGGACTTTGTAGGATACATATGTCCATTATATTCACTGACAAGATACGGCTTTGACATGTCAGAAGTAACTGCCTTTTTAGGCTCGCACCCCTTTTGTTTTCCATCGTGTAAAAAATCGTTGTAAGTATAAACATCCTCTAACAGGCTGCTCTTTTTATGCGCCCTGACGCCGCCGGTCTGTCTAGAAACATCCAGTTCGTGAGCAGTCTGATTCGTTCTCTTATAAAAAGCATCATCATCCTGTGATTCATTGATACGGACTCCCCATAGAATAATAGAGGCATGATTGCGGTACTGCACCACCATATCTTTTACATTTTCCACCGCCTGATTTTTCCATTCTTCATCTCCGATATGCTGCCATCCCGGAATTTCCGTAAATATCAAAAGTCCAATTTCATCACACCTGTCTAAAAAATAATGGCTCTGTGGATAATGAGAGGTACGCACTGCGTTTACTCCCAGTTCATTTTTTATAATATCTGCGTCTAAGGTCTGCATTGACTTTGGCATCGCATACCCTACATAGGGATAGCTCTGATGACGGTTCAAACCGCGGATTTTTATTTTCTCTCCGTTCAGGTAAAAACCATCCTGCAAAAATACGGCACTGCGGAAACCGAAGATTACTGTTTTCTCATCCACAGTATTTCCATCCTTTTTCAGTTCTGTTTTCATCTCGTAAAGAACCGGCTTCTCTGTGTCCCAAAGTTCTATCTGATTTACAGGAAACTGCATCTGTATCCTATTTTGGGACTCTTTCTTTTCACCTAACAGTTTAAATTCTGTTTCGCCTTTTTTCCTTATGCTCTGAATCAGAGTATATTCCTCTCCTGCCTCATTTAAGAAAATCTCTGATACTACCTTTCCCGAAGCAAGACGGTTTCTCCCCTTTTTCTTCACGAAATCCTGTAATTCACTCCGCACAAATACATCCGAAAGGTACAAAGGCTCATTGATTTCAAGATAAACTTCCCTGTAAATACCGCCATAGGTCATGTAATCTATGACGAAACCAAAGGGAGGAATGTTTAAATTTTCCCGGCTGTCCACCTTTACTACCAGTACATTTTCCTCCCCAAAGAGAAGATGTTGGCTCAAGTCAACGGTGAAGGCTGTGTAACCGCAATGGTGTTCTCCTACTTTTTTTCCATTTAAAAACACTTCACTGTCATGTGCCGCCCCGTCTATCGTTAGCAGGATTTTTTTTCCTTTCCACTCTGTCGGTGCCCGGAATACTTTCCGGTAGCCGCTAAGCATCTGGTAAATACTCTCGTCAAAATAGTGGAAAGGCGTCTCCTTACAGGTATGGGGCAGCCTTACCGTTTCTAGCCCCGTATCATCAAATTCTCTTTCTAACAGACTTTCACTGTACTCTCCTGTAAATTTCCAGTTATCATTCAAATAAATCCGTTCTCCCATCTTTCCTCACCTGTTTCTAATTCCGTCAACCAAAATATTTACTACTTCCTCTAAAGCATCCTTATACGAAATGCCATTTTGTATCAAAATATCTCTCTGAAAAAACTGCTCTAACGCAGCTTCCAACATCATTTTTACAATAGGAATCTGTACCTGTCGGATGACGCCCTCTTTCATCCCCTGCTCTAACAGAGAAATCGTTGTCTCCCAGCCGGTTTCTAAACGTTCTTCCACTTTTACATAAATCTCAGGATACTTCTCTCTCAATAAATAAAGCTGCCTGAAATCAATTTCCTGATACCCCTCCGGAAGCACCCCTAAAATTTTTCTGATTTTTTCTAATGTGCTTAAGTTCTCATCTTTTAGCACCTGTTGTTCACTCTCTTTGATGGAATCAAACAGATAATCTACCATGGCCAGAAATAAAGATTCTTTGTCACGGAATACTGTATAAATGGTTTTCTTACTCATGCTAAGTTCTCCCGCAATGTCATCCATGGTAAATTTAAGCCCCTTCTGGTTAAATGCCTTGATAGTTCCCTCTAAAATTGTCTCTCTTAACTCCATCCTGTCCCTCCTCTCTAACCTATGTTTTATTTCTTTGCAGACTGTAAACATCATTTTTCTCTATTGCCGGGTTCTTTTATAGGAAACTGTTTTTCTTGTTTCAGTTTCCTATATTGTATCATCCTGTTATTTTTTACACAAGAAACTAATTTCACAAAAATGGTTTCCGTTTTTTATACAATAGTACCAAAGCTGATTTGCATTCCCACCTGTCCTTAGCGTATAATAGAATTATCAACATTATGCTGCGGCATCCTAGGCCGCTTAAATCCAACGGAAAGGCATGGTTATTTTTTCATGGAAAACGAACAAATAAAACAGATACTAGAACAGATTGAACAGGGAACGCTATCTGCAAATGAGGCTTATCTTAAGCTAAAGGTCGCTCCCTTTGAAGATTTAGGTTATGCCAAAGTAGACCATCAGAGAAATATCCGTCAGGGTGCCCCGGAGGTGATTTACGGAGCCTCCAAAACAAAGGAACAGATGGAGGGCATCATAAATAGTCTGCTGTCCCACTGTACAGAGAATATTCTGATTACCAGACTCTCCCCCGAGGCAGCCGATTATCTTAGCACACACTTTTCCCTCTTTTATGACGAGCTTTCCAAAATCGGCATTGTAAATCGCACCGAGCACATCTCCGCTGCCGGAAATATTGTAGTTGCCACCGGAGGCACCAGTGATATTCCTGTTGCAGAGGAAGCAGCCCTCACCGCAGAGGTTCTCGGAAACCATGTTACCCGCCTTTATGATGTGGGAGTGGCGGGACTGCACCGGCTGCTTTCCAACGTAGAAACACTCTCTTCCGCCAATGTCATTATCGCTGTTGCCGGTATGGAAGGCGCTCTTGCCAGTGTGATTGGGGGACTTACGGACTGTCCCGTTATTGCAGTTCCTACTAGTGTCGGCTATGGAGCCAGTTTCGGCGGTGTTTCCGCGCTTTTGTCCATGCTAAATTCCTGTGCCAGCGGTGTTTCCGTAGTAAATATTGATAACGGTTTCGGGGCCGGCTATCTTGCCAGCATGATAAATCATAAAATCGGCTAACTTTTGTTACTAGAGCACCCGAAGGGTGTGAACAGTAACTAACTTTTGAGGAGGTATATGATAATGAAAACTCTTTATTTGGAATGTAATATGGGTGCTGCCGGAGATATGCTTATGGGTGCACTCTATGAAATATGCAGTGAAAAGGAATTGTTTTTAAAGAACATGAACGAAGCATTTGCGCCTTATGGCATTACTATCACTGCAGAGTCCTCCCGTAAATGCGGTATTTTAGGAACTCATATGCAGGTTTTAGTTCACGGCGAAGAGGAGGAAGCGGTTTCCCTCCCGACTGCAGAGCATGAACACGAAGAACATGAGCACTCCCCTGAGGATGCAGCACATCCGAACGAACACTCTCATACAAAGGAACATACCCACGATGATACCAGTCATCACATACACAGGGATTACTCTACCATTTTAAAGGAAATCCAGTCTCTTCCCCTGCCTGAGGAAGTAAAAAACGATGCAGTTTCTGTTTACACCCTTTTAGGCAATGCGGAAGCAAAGGTTCATCAGACCACATTAAACCAGATTCATTTTCACGAGGTCGGCTCTCTTGACGCCTTAGCTGACGTGGTGGGCTGTTGCTACCTTCTCCACCTGATTGCCCCTAAGGAGGTACTCTGTTCTCCTGTCCATGTCGGAAACGGTTTTGTAAAATGTGCCCACGGTGTACTTCCGGTTCCTGCCCCTGCCACGGCAGAACTGTTGAAAGGGATTCCAAGCTACACCGGCTCTATCACTAGCGAGCTTTGCACTCCCACCGGAGCCGCCCTTCTGCGCTATTTTGTAACACGATTTACTACCATGCCTCCTCTTTCCGTTCAGTCTATCGGTTATGGTATGGGTAAAAAAGATTTTGAAATTGCTAACTGTGTCCGTGTTTTTTTTGGCGATAATTTTACCGCAGAAAACCACACTGTTTCTGCAAAGGGAGATGCTAATGAAGAGGACTACGAATTTCCTTATGATGATTCGGTGCTCTCTATTTCCTGCAACATTGACGATATGACCGGAGAGGCAATCGGACTTGCCATTGAAATTCTCTTTGCCGCCGGAGCGTTAGATGTATACACGATTCCGGTGCAGATGAAAAAGAATCGCCCGGGTATCCTTTTAACCTGCATCTGTCCGCCGGAAGAACGGGACAAGTTTACGGTTCTGTTCTTTCTTCACACCACCACAAGGGGCGTCCGCTACCAGATTTATGAGCGTGCCAAGCTAGAATCCACCTTTGAAACCCGCCATTCCTCTTACGGAAATATCCGGGTGAAAAAAAGCAGTGGTTATGGAATCGAAAAGGAGAAACCTGAATTTGAGGATTTGAAATCCATCGTCATGAAGCATAATTGTTCCATTTCGTTAGAGGATGTAAAAAAACATTATCAGTAAAAATGTGCGCCGCAAGGAACACTGTCAAGAGGCTGCCTTAGCAATGCAGCCTCTTGACGTTAAAAACTTATTTGATTTTTATTTTTACTTTTGCCTTCTTGTTCGTTCCGTCTGTTGATGCCACTGTAATAGTTACAGTCTTTCCTTTTCCGGCTTTCTTTGCCGTTACTTTGCCCTTGGAGTTTACAGTATCTTTACTTTTGTGACGGCATTTTTCATAATCTTGATTTTAATGGTCGCTTTCACACCACTGCCGTCCTTTGCTGTTGCCGTAATGGTAACGGTTTTTCCTGCTCCGGCTTTTTTGTGGTTACTAACCCTTTGGTGTTTACTGTAGCGTATTTCTTGTTGCCGGATTTCCATGTCACCTTCTGATTAGTGGTATTTTTAGGTGTTACTTTTGCAGTAAGCTGTACCTTCTTTCCGGCAGCAATTTTCTTGGAGGGCGCGGAAATGGTGATTTTGGCAGCCTTAATGATAGTTCCATCTCCATTGTCTTCGGAGTCTGAATTATCCCCTCCCGGATTCGTTCCTGTGTCTCCGGGATTCTGGTCGCCTCCTCCCAGGGTGTTTTCAATATCTCCGGTGTTCTGGTTGTCTCCTCATCCCGGGGTGTTTCCTCCTCCGAGATTTGGGTTATTTTCATCGTTTTCGTCTTCATTCTTTCCGCTGTTTAACTGCTGTCCTTTTGCGTCAAAGACCACCCTTACCCCATTGTTAGCATAATTGCGTTCCTCAAAGTCAGATTCTGTATAAATCATTAAGGCATTCAACTGTTTTGTATCATCCTGATACATCATATCTCCCGGCAAGGTACTCTGGAATGTCACTGTTTCTCCGGCTTTTATGGTATCTGTCACAATTTCATCTAGCTTTTCGCCTGTCAACGTAGAGTGGTAAATTCCGGTGTGAATATTGGTGATATCCTCTAATCCCTTATTTACCAGAGTTCCGGTAATCAGAAGTTCTTTATTCTCCGTCAGACTTACGGATGCCTGTGCCACTGCCAAATCGATAGAATGGATTTCCGTAGAAACTGTATTATTCTCTGTGGTAAGTTTCCTCTGCGAAACAGAAAGCTCTACCGTGATTTCTTTCCGGTTTAATTCCTGTGATAAGGGAAGGTCCATAGAAATCATTTTCTGCTCTCCGGCAGCAATCTCCATCTCCATGTCTTTCGTCAAAAGTACGGTACCATTTTCATCTCTAGGGCAGATGCCATCTCCTCTAAAGTTGCCGTATCAGAAAAAGTCTTATCTGCCTTGCGGTAGGTCACATAAACCCTGTCCCCCTCCTGTTTTGCCACAATACCATCCACATATGTCCCATCTTCGGCAATCTTTTGCATTGCCGTCCAACGGTTTCCATCATAAATGGAGTACATAAGGGATGTCCGGTTATTATCCGTCTTGCTTCCGTCATCCCCAACCATGAGTAGCAGCAGCCGTCCACCAGATAAGGCAAACAGATACGGTTCACAATAAGGAAATACTCCGTTCTCTTCATAAAGATAAGATGTATCCGCCGCACCACCACTGCTAAGCTTCATACTCTCTTCCCCTGAAAACAGATAATCTCTGGAAAGAACGACAGCCTCCTCATAAGCTGTCGCTACATCCCCTATCTGAAGCGATGCCGCTTTCATCTCTGCCTGACTCTCCTCCGCCGGATATATCTGCCACTGTGGGAAAGAATAGGTTTCATTTAACAACTGATGCCTAATCGCATATCCTCTTGCATGAAGGCTGCCATCCAAAGCCACTTTTAATTTCGGGTCTTTATTGGCAATAGTAGCAGATAAAACACCCTCCATACTGCCCTCTAAATAGGTCTGGAATTTGCCCTCACTTTTTCCCATGCCAAGTCCAATCTCCGCCCCTAAGGACCTGCATCTTCTGCTTCAGATATGCTTTCCGGCACATTCATATCTGTATCGGATGCTTCGGAAGATGCTCTGATTTCGACTGTCTCTGCCAATGCCGGAATGCCCTGGGATGTGACTAGCATTGCCATGATAAGAAACAGAGACATCATTTTCTTTCCCATCTTTTTTCTTTGGTGCTTCATAACGCTACCTCCTGTTGCTCTACACAAATCTCCTTAAAAGCAGCCATTCACGAAAATCAAACAGCGCGGTGTATTTTCTGACCACTTCTTAGTCACATTTTATCACTCTGTATTTCTTAGTACAAGATACACGCTGTACTATTTTTCTTAAATAGTAAGGCTTTCATCATATAAAATCTTAGTTACACAGCATTATATTTACACTAC
>JAQXGQ010000011.1 GCA_029006795.1 Clostridiales bacterium
GTGAAAAATCCGAAATGAGCCACCAGCTTTCTTGCATAAGTTAAGGTAAAGAACAGGATAGCACAGTCAATAGGCAGCATAATCGCATTCTTTAAGACACGCATTGGCATAATAGCAAGGAAGCCCTGTCCATAAAGCATAGAGAGCCAGAGGGTATTAAGCAGACAGTTGATAATTACCTTAACCAGAAATTCCGCGCAGATAATACGTTTCAAAGATACCGGCTTCTTGTAGAGAATACTGCCGTAGATGACACCGGATAGCATGGCATTGAAAGTAAAGCCAAAAAAGAAAGGTCCCTCCGGTTTCAGAAAATATTTAAGAATATCCAAAGCGCCTCCGAAGATACAGCCGACAACCGGACCGAAAAGGAAATCTACGATACGGTTTGGCAGACCGGAAAATCCGATACGGATGTAAGGACCGATAGAGATACTTGCCACCATGCCAAGGACAATCCCGAGGGCAGCAAGAAGTCCGCAGAGAACCACATTTCTGGTACTCTTTAATTCAAGCAGTGAACTTAGTAACATGTCTTTGATTTTTTTCATAAAAAAAGCCTCCTTCCTAGCAGTTTTCCTAAAACTACATAGAGGAGACAGATAAATATATATATCCAGTATGTAGCAGCGGGATGCGAAAACTGTACCGCAAGCCGGATGAAGAAAAAGCCTCATTCGCTTTTCGTCCATGTGACAACTCCCTGTTCACACGGCACTTAACGCACAGAATTCTACTCTGCTAATAGAAATATTGTTTTTTGAAACAAAACAGTTATAACACAGAAAAAATTTTTTGTAAATACCCTAATTCTGTGATACATTAAAAACAAAAAAGGAAAATCCGAAAGAAAGCAGGAGATGCCATGAAACTGACTGCACTTCACATCAAAAATTTTAAAGCGATTCACGAAATGGATATTGAGAATATTGAAAATGCGCTGATATTGGTGGGACAGAATAATACAGGAAAAACCACTATTTTAGAGGCAATTCGTGCGGTTATGGGGGATTATCATATTATACCGGAGGATTTTGATGAGGATGCGGCTAATATGGAGATGGAAGCGTCCTTAGAACTTTCAGAGAGTGATTTTGTGTGGCTTCACCAGAACGGAATCATCAGTTCTTATAAACGGAAAACGGCATGGTATCAGGATTTTTGTAAAAAGCTGCCCTCCTTTGTGCCTGGGGGAGAAAAAATGCAGGGGACGCTGCGGTATAGTTTTACTGCCAACAGGGATGGCTGGGTGCGCTTTTCGGACGGAAAGAATAAAAATAATCCTTATCTTCCACAGCTTTTCCCAAAGATATATTACATTGATGCAGAGCGGGAGTTAGACCAGCTGCAGGGAGATTTGCTGATGCTTCAGGAGGATGAAATATTAAAGCGGATGCGTGCTGATACCTGTCTGTTTAATCAGGCAAAAATCTGTAGCCGCTGCTTTTCCTGTATCGGGCTTATCAATCAGAAAAAACCGGAGGAATTAGATGCTTTCGAGACGGCAAAACTTTTAGATTACAAATTATATCAGTTGAATTTAGATAATTTTGCCAAAAAGGTGAACCGAAATTTTAAGAAAAACGGCGGTCAGGACGAGATACGGTATACCATGAACCGGGATGTGGAGCGGATGTTAAATGTCACAACTGAAATTATTCAACCCACGCAGGGGAGTACAAGACCAATCAGCCGGATGGGAAAAGGTATGCGAAGCATTTATCTGTTGTCGCTGCTTGAAACTTATACCGAGGCGGCAGAGAGAATGCCGAGTATTATTATGATTGAAGACCCGGAGATTTTTTTACATCCAAAGCTGCAGAAAGTTTCCGGTGAGATTTTGTACCGGTTGTCGAAGAAAAATCAGACCATATTTTCTACGCATTCTCCGAATTTGTTAGCGAATTTTAATAGCAGACAGATTAGACAGGTAGTGTTAGACGAAAACGGAAACTCAAGGCTTAGGCAGAAAACTGATATCAGTGCCATTTTAGAGGATTTAGGCTATACGGCAAACGATTTGATGAATGTAAATTTTGTGTTTATCGTGGAGGGTAAACAGGATAAGAGCCGCCTGCCGCTTCTGATAAAAAAATATTATTCCGAGACCTATGACAGTGAGGGAAAGCTGTCGAGGATTGCGATTATTACCACTAATAGCTGCACGAATATCAAAACCTATGCCAATTTAAAATATATGAACCAGATTTATTTAAAAGATCAGTTTCTGATGATACGTGATGGAGACGGAAAAGACAGAGCGGAATTAGGCAGGCAGCTGTGCAGATATTATGAAGAGCGCAGTTTAGAGGATGTGGATACCCTGCCAAAGGTGCGCCCGGAAAATGTGTTGATCTTAAAATACTATTCCTTTGAAAATTATTTCTTGAATCCTAAAGTTATGGAAGAACTTGGAATCGTGTCTTCCGAACAGGCTTTTTATGAGATCCTTCTGGAAAAATGGAAGGAGTATCTGTATCGGTTATCAAGCGGCAGGCATCTTGTGGAAGTAATTGGAAGGGATTTAGAAACCGTAGAGGATATCAAAAAATACATGGAAGAAATCAAAATTTATCTTCGGGGGCACAATCTCTATGACATCTTCTATAGCAGATATAAGGAGCAGGAGACAGAGCTTCTAGCGCGCTATATTGACTTAGCGCCTCGGGAGGATTTTGCGGATATTTTAGATGCCATTGAGCATTTTATTTATTTTGAAAGCAGAAAGAATACAAGGGAAAGGAACGTAAGAAAGTGAAACAACGAAGTACAAGTCTGACAGAAGGAAAGCCGACAGGGCTTATTTTATGGTTTGCCCTGCCGATTTTTTTAGGAAACCTTTTTCAGATTTTATATGGACTTATTGATACCAAAATTGTGGGAAGCACTATTGGAGAGGAAGCACTTGCCGCAGTAGGCTCAGTATCTACCCTTTATACCCTATTAACAGGATTTTTTAATGGATTGACTTTAGGATTTTCCGTGCTGACAGCACGGTATTTTGGGGCAAAAGAGTTAGAACGACTAAAAAAGAATGTGGCGGGCAGTATCGGATTGGGATATCTTTTAGCGACAGTTTTGATTATAGGGATTTTCTTTTTTCTACGTCCGATACTAGGGGTACTGCATGTGCCACAGAAGCAGGCAGATATGGCATATTCCTATATCAGTATCCTGGTAATCGGCATGTTTATTACCCTGGCATATAATCTCTGCGCAAATGTGCTGAG
Organism: Clostridiales bacterium; assembly: GCA_029006795.1. Lineage (GTDB taxonomy): Bacteria > Bacillota > Clostridia > Lachnospirales > Lachnospiraceae > Roseburia. The sequence goes on from JAQXGQ010000011.1 coordinate 3,231, forward strand.
GGCAATTGGAGATTCTTTGACACCGTTGCTTTTTCTGGTGTTGGCATCTGTTGTGAATGTGGTATTAGATTATCTTTTTATTCTTGCGTTTGATATGGGAGTTGCAGGAGCGGCAGCGGCTACGGTGGCAGCACAGTTGTTATCAGTAGTGCTTTGTGTAGTACATATTCGGCGTAAATTCCCCATTTTGCAGATAAAAAGATGCCATTTTCGATTATCTGGCAGCGAATTGAAAGAGTTGCTTAGCAGTGGTCTTTCTATGGGAATGATGTCAAGCCTTGTGAATTTTGGTACATTGATTTTACAATCCGGTATCAATGCGCTCGGAACATCTGTCATTGTGGCACATACTGCGGCACGAAAGGTATTTGAAATCTGGGGACTACCTATCAGTGTACTTGGTTCAACGATGGCGACTTACAGCGGACAAAATTACGGGGCAGGAAAATATGGACGTATCAGAGAAGGTGTAAAGACGGCATTGCTTATGGGCTGCGGGTGGAGTGTGGCGGTGTTTGTGATGGCACACACCATTTCAAAGTATCTCATTGGTTTTATTGCAAGCACAAACAACGGGGAAATCTTATACTGGGGCAGCACTTATCTGAAGGTGGATATGACCTTTCAGGTAGTCTGTGTGGTGATTGTTATTCTGCGAAACACCATGCAGGGAATCGGGGATTATATAACACCGATTGTATCAAGTTTTATTGAACTGGCCGGAAAAGTACTAGTAGTCATTTTACTAACTCCTGTGTTGAAATATGATGGGATTATTATCTCCGAGCCGATAGTTTGGTTCTTAATGGTAATACCTTTGATTGTACAGATGTTTCGTAATCCAGCACTGAAAGAGTGATTGGTAAGAATAATAATAAAATGAAAGCTGTAGCTGAAACCAGAATCTTAACCTTAAGGCAGGAGGTCTTGTTGGGAGACTGAATTAAGAGGGGGAATGGTTTCAGCTATAGCTTTTTTCATTGACTGCAGGGAT
>JAQXGQ010000012.1 GCA_029006795.1 Clostridiales bacterium
ATGCTTCCGGTACAGGGGCATGTGCGGCAGCGGCAGCATCCCATCGCCTTGGATTTGTGGATGATAGGGTGATGGTGCATATGAAAGGGGGAGAGCTGCTTATTGAATTTGCAGAGGATGACCGTATTTTTATGACGGGACCGGTGGTATATGTTGGAAAGATAACGGTGGAGACAGCTTTTTTTGCTTAAATAAGATGTGTGGTTTCCTGTGATCTGAACACCACAGGAAACCTAATGTTATGGGGAAAGGAAGAATAGGATGCGAGATTTTATATTAAATGTGCCGGCATGGAAAGGTGAAATGCAGTTTACCTATGAAATGGTAGAGTTTTTGCTGACATGGTTCTTATTAGCGGCAGGACTTTTACTTTGTTTTTTGGGATATAAGTATGCACAGACGTTATTTTTGTTTTTGTTTGGAACCTTTAGCGGAGTTTTTGGAATTAAGATTGCAGAAAAAATGACACAGAGCATGGTTATGAGAATGACTTTTTTTGTGTTGTTTACTTTTTTTGGTGTCTGTCTGCTATATTGGATATCTATAATGTTGGGATATGTGTTAAACAGGTTAAAGTTACGGACATTTCTGGCAAAAAGGATTTATCTGGTTACAGCAATCTGCGGCAGTGTAGTGACAGGCGGTGTGGTCTATTTTAGAATTTATCATAATATATATGTAGCCTGTGGTCTGTTTGTAGCTCTGGCAGTGATGGGAACATTGTATGGAAAGAAAAAGGCGGCAAAGAGAAGAGTGTTTCGAACATATGACGACTTGTATCAGATGAAACCGCTAGAAGAGGGTGAGCAGAGTGCTTGATGTGAGCAGGAAAGAATTAAAATACATTATTTCTACGCAGGAAGTAGCAGGATTAAGAAGAAGACTTTCGGCTGTGATGCAGGAGGATTCTCATAATGGATCAGATGGATACAGGGTGAGGTCATTGTATTTTGATACTTTATCAGACAGAGATTTTGAAGAAAAAGTGGATGGTTATGATAAGAGGCAGAAAATACGTCTGCGAATTTATGGCTTTGGGAATCAGACGGTAAAGCTGGAGTTGAAGGCAAAGGAGGACGGATTTCAGAGAAAGCGATCTCTTTCTGTCAGCAGGGAAGAAGCGGAGCAGATGATAAGATGTGAGTATGGATTTCTAATGGGGAAAAGTGAACCGTTAGCACATTACATATATACCCTTATGACAACCAGATGTTACCGACCGAAATGTATTGTGGAATATGACAGAATAGCGTATTGTATGGATACAAATGAAATAAGGGTAACATTTGATATGAATCTGCGTGCAACGGAGGCGGATGTTGCATTGTTTGATGAGGATCTGCCCTTATATCCGGTGGCAAACAGAGCTGAAACCACGATGGAAGTGAAATATAATGGTTTTTTGTTTACGCATATCAAGAATATCATTAAAACATCTGATAGAATGCAGGTATCTAACAGTAAATATTGTCGGGCAAGAACCATAACGAAAAGAGGTAGAAGATAAGCTTCTGCTGAAAAACTTTAAAATTTTGGAGGATTTACGATGAAGGAGTTTTTATATAATAATCTGATTACAACATCAGGAGCACTTACGCTCACGGATGTTATCATTAATTTTCTGGCGGCATGTATTATCAGCGTTCTGATTTACATATCTTACAAAATATCCCATTCGGGAGCATTATACAGCCAGCGCTTCAATGTGTCTTTGGTGATGCTGACGCTGGTTACCACTTTGGTTATGAATGTTATTGGAAATAATATAGCACTATCTCTTGGTATGGTTGGTGCGCTTTCTATTGTGCGTTTCCGTACGGCAATTAAAGATCCGAGGGATACCGCTTACATTTTCTGGGCGATTGCAGTGGGTGTATGCTGCGGTGTATCTGATTATCTGATAGCAGGGATTGGAACGTTTATTATATTCATGTTTTTGATTCTGTTTGGTTTTATAAAGGACAATGAGAGAATTTTGATTATTGTCCGGTTAGATTCTGCTGCCTTAGAAGCAGTAGAAAGTAAAATAGATTCTATGTTTGAGGGAAAAGCGGTACTGCGTGTGCAGAATCATTCTGTGTCAGAGGGAAAAGCAGAGGTAATTTATGAGGTATCCGATTTGCAGCTGCAAAAAGCGGAAAAAATGAATGGAATATGTGTAAAAAATATTTCTGATATTTCGGGTGTGCAGGCAGTCAACCTGGTAAGACAGGATGATGAAATCAATCAGTAGGAGGCAAAAATGATGTCGCAGAAAAAAATATTAGGTGCGATGACTGCCTTTGGTCTGCTGAGCCTTTTTGTGTTGTATCTTTTAGGCACTTTCCGGATGTATACAAATACGAAGGAGCGAGAAGATAAAGAGGGTGTGTATGACAGTCTGCCTGCCGATACTTCTAAGGAAAATCCATTACGGTACATTGCCGGGGACTATACGGTAGAAGAGGGGTTTTATTCTAATCTTCCGATTGTAATTTTGAAAATAGATGGGGAAATAACCGAGTATAAGAGTTTTCGGAATGGTAAAGAAGTAGTGGACGAAACCGTGAAACCATATACGGACGGGAGAATTTGTATTCTGAATAATGAAGAAGGATTTAATTACCTGACAGATGAACCGAACTATGTAAGTAATGTGAGAATAAAGAAAAGAGGTCATACTTCCTTTTCCTATGATAAACCCCAATATCTGATGAAGATGTCAGATGAAAAAGGTGAGGAGAATCATACCGGAATACTTGGTATGGGTGAAGGAGACAGCTGGATATTAAACGGCAGTATGGCAGATAAGAGTATGCTGCGAAATTACCTTCCCTATCGGATTGCCTCTGAGATAGGAGGGGGTGCGGCAGCACCGGACAGTAGATATTGTGAGGTACTCTTAGAAAAAGAAGATGGAACTTACCAGTATCAGGGAGTTTATCTTTTGATGGAAACCGTATCAAGGGGAAAAAACCGTGTAAATATTGACCAATTTAAAAAAAAGAAATCTTATACCAGTTATATTGTCAGACGTGACCGTTTTACAAATTTTGATATAATGTTAGATACTTACGGCAGATTAAACGGACTTTCAGAAGAGTGGATTGGTGTCAAATATCCGTCAGCGGAAAGAATCACAGAGGAAGCAAAGGCATTTATTGAGCAGGATTTTTCAAAAATAGAACAGGTCATGTATGCAGAAGATGAATCTGTTTTTAAGGCATATGACAGATATATTGATATTGATTCATTTGTAGATTATTTCCTGATAAATGAGTTCTTTGGCAATTATGATGCCGGCAATCATTCTACCTATATGTATAAAAATTCCGGAGGGAAACTTTATATTGGACCGGTATGGGATTTCGATCAGGCAATGAATAATTATTTTGAAGAGGAGATGGATCCGTATACCCTTGCTTTTCAGACAAAGCCTTTTTATGAACAACTGACAAAAGATAAAAGATTTCTAGACTGCCTGAAGAAACGTTATAGCGAGCTTCGTAAAGGTCCGTTATCAGAGGAGTATGTATTCGCAGTTATGGACGAGGCAGTAGGTTATTTAAGTTCTGCAAGAGAGCGGGAATGGTATCGTTGGGAGTCAGATTATAAAGATGGTTCCTTTAGCAATCCACACAATTATTACTTGAAGGATTATGAAAAGGATGATGTGGTAATCAGTCGGTTTAATGATGATTATGAGCAGGAATTGTATGTCATCAGGACATATCTGCATAAGCATGGGAATGCGATACAGACGGAATTGACGAAACTATATGATTCATCAGAGTATGATACTTCCATTAACAATGAAAATGAATTGTTACTGCTTATCATTATGATGCTCTTTTTAGTCCCGTCCTTCTTGATTAATCGCAGATAAGAGAGGAAAAAATTATGATACAAAATATATTGACTATCATCAATGCAGATATGGTGGCGGAAAGACACTATTTTCTTGAAGTGCTTAAAACACCACAGCTGATGTGGGGAATACGGGGGATTTGTGTGCTAATGGGGATAACGGCACTGGTCATATATTTTAAAATGAAACGTAGGGACGGAGAATAAGGAATGCTGTTTTCAAGTATTGTATTTTTGTGTTATTTCTTTCCTGTTGTATTTCTGCTTTATTATGTTTTTTCTTTTTCAAGAATGATACAAAATATCATTCTGCTGATAGCCAGCCTGATATTTTACGCATGGGGTGAGCCTGTATATGTGTTTCTGATGATAGGTTCTATTATAGTCAATTCGGGAGTAGGATATCTGGTAGGGAAATGGGAAGGAATTAAAAAGAAAGTTATTCTATGGATTGATATTGTGGCTAATATTGCAGTTTTATTTGTATTTAAATACCTGGGATTTGTATTGGAAAGCTTAGAAATTATGAAAGTGGGGGAATTGAATCTTCCTCTTCCGATAGGTATCTCTTTTTTTACGTTTCAGGCACTATCCTATGTGGTGGATGTATATTGGGGGACGACGAAACCGGAGAATCCGTTTTATGTGGGACTCTATATTTCTTTTTTCCCGCAGTTAATTGCGGGACCTATCATCCAGTATAATACTGTAGCAGACCAGATACGAAACAGAAAGACCAGTTTTGATAAAATTGCGGTGGGACTTTGTCGTTTTACGACTGGACTTGGGAAAAAGGTGTTGCTGAGTAACTGTTTTGCTGCCATTGCGGACAATGTATTCCAGTGGTCTGCCATCGGCACGGATAAGGTAACAGTGCCGGCGATGCTTGCATGGCTGGGAAGTATTGCTTATACGATGCAGATATATTTTGATTTTTCTGCTTATTCGGATATGGCAATTGGATTGGCATTATGCTTTGGATTTAAGTTTGGTGAGAACTTTAATTACCCTTATATTGCAACTTCCGTATCGGATTTCTGGAAAAGATGGCATATTTCATTGACGGACTGGTTTAGAGAATATGTGTATTTTCCATTGGGAGGAAACCGTGTCAGCAATCAGGATTACATGGTGCGCAATATGTTTGTCGTATGGCTGTGCACCGGTATCTGGCATGGTGCTAACTGGACGTTTATTTTCTGGGGGCTCTATTACTTTGTATTACAGTTAGCAGAGCGTTTCTTTGAATACCCGGATAAAATACAAAGCAGGTTGCTAAAGCATTTATATGTTCTTCTTGTGGTGAATGCAGGATGGGTTGTATTTAGGGCGAATGACCTATATCAGGCAGGACGTTTTTTTCTGAATATGTTAGGAATGAATAACAATGGTTTTTACAGTGAAACGGCATTTATGCTGATAAGGGAGAACTGGGTATTTCTTGCTCTGGGCGTAGTTTTTTCGTCGCCGATTGCGAGGAATATGAATGAAATGCTATATAAGAAGCCGGATTCTTTGGTAAACAGAGTCTATACCATATGTTATCCGGTTGTTATGCTGTTGCTTCTGCTGATTAGCGTAAGTTATTTAGCTAGTGGCACCTATAATCCATTTATTTACTTTAATTTCTAGAAATGTCTAATCAAAAGAGGTAGGAAGGACATGACACAATATATTTTAAGAAAACGAATTTTTGCGGTTGTATTTTTAATTGCAATATTTGGATTTTCGGCAGTGAATTTTGTACACAGCTATGAACCTTTAAAGGAAAAAGTGTTAGAAATTGTTCGGAACAAAGAGGAGTTTTCGGTGGAAAAAGTGGCAGAACTTGAGACAGTAATTACCGAAAATATGTATGGACGCATGGAGTTTATAGAAACTTATGGGTTTGTTCAGACGTTGCTAGATAAGAGGGAATGTAATAATTTTAGCTATATCAAGGACGAGGAGGGCTTTTTACATTATGCTTCTTTCTACAGGGAGGAGGATAATAGGCTTTTTGAGTATGCCATGCGGGTTAAGAGATTGCAGGATTATGCTAAGACAAAGGGAACGAAAGTACTTTTTGTGGTGCCTCCGGGAAAATATGATAAAAATTACACTAAGTTTCGGACAGGAATGCCGGTGAATGACCCTAATTACATAGTGGATGAAATGATGTTCTATCTCAATCGCCTTGGGGTAGAGACTTTAGATCTGCGGGAGTGTATGCCAAGTGAGGAGCTTACATATGAGGAAACATTTTTTAAAACAGATCATCATTGGACGATACCGGCGGCATATTATGCAACTTGTAAAATAGTGGAAAAGATGGAGGACAGCTTTGGGGTAGATTTAGACCCTGAAAATTATTATACAGATGTTAACAATTACGATATGGTAACTTATCGTAAGGGAATGCTTGGCTCTATGGGAAGAAAAACAGGAGCAAATTTTTGCGGAATTGAAGATTTTACAGCACTGTGGCCGCATTTTGAAGGCAGTTATACTAGAGTGTGCATGAGTGAAAATGGAAAAACAAATGAGAAAGAGGGGAGTTTTACGGAATGTCTGATGGAAACGTCCGTATTAACGGAGAAAACGGATATTTATTCGGATTCCCAGTACTCTTTATATTTGAATGGCCTTCGGGTTTATGAAAAAATTACGAATAACGAAAATCCGGAAGGGTGCAGGATATTTATGATTCGTGATTCCTATTTTTCTCCTGTTATGGCATTTATGATGCCGATGTGTGGTCAGATAGACGCTATCTGGTCTTTGGAGAACACAGATGAACTAGATATTGAATCTTATATAAAAGAAAATGAATTTGATTATATTATGATAGAGGTTTACCCATATAATATTAACAGCAGTGCATTCAATTTTTTTAAAGAAAAGGAATGACAGGGAAAGGAAAAATATGAAAAAGAGGGGAAATATTTTTTTAAACGGGATAAGTGTCTGGAAGGGGAAAATTTGGTTTTTTTTGAACATGATTTGTACTGTTTTATATCTGGTATGGCGTGTTTTTTTTACAATACCATTCGGATATGGAACCGTTTCGGTGGTTGCAGGCATCCTGCTTCTGGTGGTGGAGGTGCTTGGCATGGCGGAGGCACTTGTACACTATGCGAATATGTCTTCGGTAAAAGGGTATCCGCTTCCTGAAGTGCCGGAGGAACTCTACCCGGATGTGGATGTGTTTATTGCAACCTACAGTGAGGATTGTGAACTTTTATATAAGACCATCAATGGTTGTAAGTACATGGAATATCCTGATAAGAGTAAGGTACATATTTATTTATGTGATGATAATAGAAGACCGGAAATGCGGGAACTGGCTGCTAAAATGGGGGTCAATTATCTTGACAGACCAGATAATAAAGGTGCAAAAGCAGGAAATCTGAATCATGCGTTAGAACATTCGAATTCTCCATACATTTTGACTCTGGATGCAGACATGATTCCGAAGAGTGATTTTCTGATGAAAACGATACCATATTTTGTGGATTGCGAAATTAGAAATAAGGGGCGGAAAGAAGAGGATAAGATAAAGCTGGGATTTTTACAGTCACCACAGTGCTTTTATAATCCCGACCTGTTTCAGTTCAATTTGTTTTCCGAAGACAGGATTCCAAATGAACAGGATTATTTCTATAAAGATATCCAGGTGGCAAGAACAAAGTCGAACAGCGTAATTTACGGTGGGTCTAATACCATACTTTCAAGAGAGGCATTAGAGGATATCGGAGGTTTCTATACAGAGGCCATTACGGAAGATTTTGCAACAGGTATTCTGATTCAGAAAAAGGGGTATGTAAGTCTTGGAATTGGGGAACCGTTAGCGTCCGGAATGTCAGCTACGGATTTGCAGAGCCTCATTCAGCAGAGAGTGCGCTGGGCAAGAGGTGTTATCGCAACAGGAAGAAAAATGCACATTTATACATCAAATGATCTTTCATTTGCACAGAAAATGAATTACTGGGCATCCATCTGGTATTGGTATGCGCCATTTAAGAGACTGATTTACATTATGTCGCCTATTTTATATGCGACGTTTGGATTTATGGTATTTAAGTGCACACTTCCGCAGGTGTTGTTGTTCTGGTTGCCAATGTATGTGACGAGTAACATTAGTTTAAGGATGCTCAGTCAGAATATTCGAACAACGAAATGGACCAGTATTTATGAGACAACATTGTTTCCCTTTATGCTGTTGCCGGTTCTTTTAGAAAGTTTTGGTGTTTCATTGAAGAAATTTAAGGTTACGGACAAAAGCGCACAGCAGAATCAGAAGGGCAAAAATGTGATATATACCATTCCATTTCTGATATTAATTATTTTGTCTGTCATAGGTATTATCAACTGTATCCGAATTATGTTTGACAGTGGTTCCTTTGGACCGATTGTCGTATTATTCTGGCTGGTAAATAATCTGTTTTTGCTTGTTATGTCCCTGTTTTTTGTGGATGGTCGTGTGCCATACCGTAAATCGGAACGTGTTGCAGTTAAAATGAAAAGTGAGATCGATAACGGTGTACTTAAATTAGAAGGTGTGACGAGAGATATTTCGGAGACGGGGATTTCCATTATCCTTAGCAAACCGTATTATCTCGAAGCAGAGTCACAGGTTGACGTCACATTGCGCAGTGAGAAATATGTGGCGAGGTTAAAGGCACAGATTGTGTTTGTAAGCCAGCAGGGGGAAAATTGGAATTATTCCATGAAGATACTAGATTATACGGACAGCTATAATGAATATCTGCAGATGCTTTATGACAGAATCCCCATTTTGCCACAGGAAATAAAAAAGGACAGTGGAAGTTTTGAAGATTTGAAACTGAATACAAAAAAACGTCTGAACTCACCGTTTTATCAGAAGAGACAGTATCCTAGGATTTTGCTGGATGTTATGGTGGATGGTTGTCTTCCGGTGAAAGATGAGGAGAAGGAAAATACTAAAATGCAGCAGATAGGAAAGGTCAGGTTACATGATTTTAACTATTGTTATGTAAGTATTGAAAGTGAGAAACAATACAGAAATCTGGTATTGCGGATTACGAAAAATATTACCATTCACTGCAAATATGAGACGAAGCTTGGGACGGGGCAGAAATTGTATCGTGTTACAAACTGTGATGAATTGGTTTCGGATGCAAAGCTGACGGAACAACTGGTGGAATGGCTGACAAGAGTGAATCGTGACGCAGGAAACAGACAAAAGCAGCATGAGAAAATACGTGTAATGGAAGCAAAAGCAGAAAAAAAGAAAAAGGAATTTAATGAGGGAGATTTAGTATAGAAGGTAAGAACGGATGAAAAAGTGGAAAAAAATAATAGGAGCTGTTGCAGGCATTATGATTGTGCTTGCAACGGTTTTTGTCTATCAGAGGGAAAAAGCAGCCTTACATTTTGTAGAAAGGATGGGAAACGGAATCAATCTTGGAAATTCCCTGGATGCAACAAATTTAAAAGAGTTTAACCCGGAAAAAAACGAATTGGATTATGAGATATCGTGGCATAATCCGCCGATAGACAAAAAAACGTTTGAAGCGATACATGAGGCCGGTCTTAACACAGTACGTATTCCGGTGACATGGGAAGAGCATATGGATGCAGATGGAAACATTTCGGAAGTATGGATGAACCGGGTGCAGGAAGTTGTGGATATGGCACTTGCGGAAGATTTGTATGTTATTATAAATACACATCATGAGGAGTGGTTAGACTTACATCCGGATCAGGAAACAGAGATGACAGAACGTTTGCGCAAGGTGTGGCTGCAGATTGCAGAACGTTTTGAAGAGTATGATGAAAAACTTATCTTTGAGGGAATGAATGAACCAAGACTGCGTGGCAGTGAACATGAATGGGATGGCGGAACACTGGAAATGCAGCAGATGGTCAACCGCCTAAATCATGCTTTTGTACAGGCAGTGCGGTCTGCAGGAGGAGAAAATACAGACCGCTATCTTATGATAAGTACCTGCGCTTCGGTCAGCTTTAAAGAGGCACTAGAAACATTAGAGGTGCCGGAAGGACATATCATTGTTTCTGTACATGCCTATCTTCCTTATAATTTCTGCCAGAACGAAGAAGGAACGGTGCAGTGGGACAGAAACAATCCGGAAGATACCAGAGAAATTGAAGAGGCATTTGAGACAATGGAGTCATTGTTTGTGAAAAAGGATGTTCCTGTTATATTATCTGAATTTGGGTGTAAGGATAAAGGGAATCAGAAAGACCGGGTGGAGTGGCTGAAATTTCACATGGAACTGGCTGAAAAATATGGTATTTGTTGTCTGTGGTGGGATAATGGAAGCAGTTATCAGCTTTTAGACCGCACGACCGGAGAATGGACAAACCCGGAACTTGTGGAGCTGTTGCGGTAAGAAAAGCGTTTGACAATCTTTGGCGGTATGTATAAAATAAAGAATAGTATGTTTGAGAAAGGAAATGTTGGTTATGAAGAAAATCTTGGATTTGATTAGTGAAGAAGTGACCAAAGCATTTACCGCTTGTGGCTATGATGCAAAATACGGAAAGGTTACTTTATCAAATAGACCGGATCTTTGCGAATACCAGTGCAATGGTGCTATGGCAGCAGCCAAAGAATACAAAAAGGCTCCTTTTATGATTGCAGATGAAGTGGCAGAGAAATTGTCCGGTAATAAGATGTTTTCTATGGTGGAGTCCGTAAAACCGGGCTTTTTAAACTTAAAGTTAGATAATGTTTATTTAGCGTGCTATCTTGTGCAGATGCAGGAAGACGAGGGAAAATTCGGCTGTGAAATGCCCCAAAAGCCAAAGACCATTATTGTAGATTATGGCGGGGCAAATGTGGCAAAGCCGCTTCATGTCGGACACTTACGTTCTGCCATTATCGGTGAAAGTATCAAGCGCATCGGTAAATTCATGGGACACAATATGATTGGTGACGTACATTTAGGAGACTGGGGTCTTCAAATGGGACTTATTATTGTAGAATTGAAAGAGCGCAAGCCGGAGCTTGTTTATTTTGATGAAAATTATACCGGAGAATATCCGGCTGAGGCACCGTTTACGATTTCTGAATTAGAGGAGATTTATCCGACAGCCAGCAAGAAATCGAAAGAGGATGAGGCATACAGAGATGCAGCAATGCAGGCAACGAATGAACTGCAGCATGGCAGACGGGGTTATCAGGCATTGCTTGGTCATATCCTAAATGTATCTGTGACAGATTTAAAGAAGAATTATGACAATCTGAATGTATCTTTTGAATTGTGGAAGGGTGAGTCCGATGCACAGCCTTACATACCGGCTATGGTTCAGAAGATGAAAGATGACGGATTTGCATATATGAGTGATGGTGCATTGGTTGTAGATGTTAAGGAAGAAACCGATGCAAAAGAGATTCCGCCATGTATTATCTTAAAGTCTGACGGTGCATCTCTTTACAGTACCACTGATCTTGCAACGATTGTCTGGCGTATGCAGGATTACAATCCGGACGGCATGATTTATCTGACAGACAAGAGACAGGAACTGCATTTTATACAGGTGTTCCGCTGTGCGAGAAAGACCGGACTGGTAAATGCAGATACGGAGCTTAAGCATATCGGTTTTGGTACGATGAACGGAAAGGATGGCAAGCCGTTTAAGACTCGTGATGGCGGTGTCATGCGTTTGGAGTACCTTTTAGATGAGATTAACGAGGAGATGTTAAAGAAAATCACCGAGAATCAGAAAACCAAAGAAAATTTAGGCATCAGTGAAGAAGAAGCGAAGGCTACAGCGAAAACAGTTGCCCTTGCTGCTATTAAATACGGTGATTTATCAAATCAGGCAAGCAAGGATTATATTTTTGATATCGACCGTTTCACCTCTTTTGAGGGAAATACGGGACCATATATTCTTTACACAATTGTCCGCATAAAATCTATCTTAAACAAATATTATGGTTTAGGAAAGAATGTGCAGGGGGCGGTCATTGAGGCAGCTCATAGCGAGAGTGAAAAGAATTTAATGTTAGAATTGTCCAAATTCAATGCCATGATGGAGAATGCGTTTGAAGAGACTGCCCCTCATAAGGTTTGTTCTTATATTTACGACCTTGCGAATGCGTTCAACAGTTTTTATCACGGAAACAAGATTATGGCAGAAGAGGATGAGAAGATACAAAAATCCTATATCCGGTTGTTAGAACTGACAAAAGCAGTGTTAGAAGTCTGTATTGATGTACTTGGCTTTTCAGCACCGGAGAGGATGTAAAATAACAAAAAAGAAGAGAGAATTTTTATGAAAAAATTCACACAAAGAGTAATCGCATTTTTATTGGTGGCAGTAATGGTGGTAACAGCCGGGGTATTTACACCGGCGAAGGAAGTGCAGGCAGCGAGCAGCAACGTATACATTAATCCTTTTAGTGCCACTGTAGTAACCTATAAAACAGGAGATACGACCACAGAAAACTGGAGTGTTATCAGTATCATGGGATGCGAGAAGAAATCCCAGATTAAGAACTTAAAGAGCTCTAACAAAAACATTAGGGTAGAAAAAAGAGATGGCTATCTCGTAGCATATTTTGGAGACAAAGCCCAGAAGACAACCATCACCTGTACAGTAAAAGGTGTGAAATTAAAAACTACTCTTACTGTAAAGAAATACAGCAATCCGGCAAAAAGCATCAAAATTGGTAAAACCAATCTGACTTCTAAATTTAACAATACAAATTATGTCAGAAAAAATGGAAAAAACTATAAAAACCAGACGTTAAGCGTTCAGTTAAAGTCCGGCTGGAAAATTAAATATGTATCAGTTACTAACAATGGTAAGACAAAACAGTATAGTAATGTAAATAGTGCAAAATTTTCAAATAAGATTACGTTAAGTGGTACGTCTTCCTCTGTACATATTCAGTGTGTCAATGAAAAAGAAAAAATAACAGAGGATTTAAATTTCTCATACTAAGAAGTGCAGGAGAAAACGATAGGATAAAAAAACCGTCACGAAAGTGGCGGTTTTTTATCGTATAGGAAACTTCGTTCCCTATACGATAAAAGCACTTTGTTCTTGTCATAAATGCGGACAGGTTTCATACAATAAATCATGGAGAAAATGAAGGAGGTGCTAACATGTGTGAAATCAGTCAGCTGTTTCCGGTACATATGCGTCAGAATATCAGGGAGATGCCGTGGCAGGGATTAGAGGAAATCCGTATCCGTATCGGACAACCGTTGGAGTTTTGCTATGGAGAGGGGTACCGCTATCTTTCTGTGGGGGAGGAAAGCGGGGAGCTATACCGGATACAGGGAGAAGATTTAGCAGAGATGCTTGATTATATCAGCAATTATTCTCTTTATGCTTATCAGGAGGAAGTAAAACAGGGCTATATCACCATAGAGGGAGGGCATCGTATCGGATTGATTGGACAGGCAGTGACGGAGCAGGGGAAGATAACGGGAATACATCCCATTACATTTCTAAATTTTCGTATTGCCCATGAAAGAATAGATTGCGCAAAAGAATTGCTGCCTTATCTGTTAGAGGGGAACAGCATTTACAATACCCTGTTCTTATCTGCTCCCGGTGCAGGAAAAACGACATATCTGCGGGATTGTATCAGACTTCTTTCAAAGGGTGAGGGAGAGCGTGCAGGAATGAAAGTATGTGTGGTGGATGAGCGCTCCGAGATTGCAGCCTGCCATATGGGAGTTCCACAAAACGATTTGGGACCACGAACCGATGTGTTAGACGGTTGCGGCAAGACAGAGGGAATGTTATTGCTGCTGCGTTCTATGTCGCCTCAGGTCATCGCGGTAGATGAGTTGGGAACGGAAGAGGATTTTCTGGCGGTGGAGCAGACAGTCTGCTCCGGCAGCAGGATATTAGGTACCATTCATGCGGGTGAATTACAGGAATTAGAGGAGAAACCACATTTAAGGTATTGGATGGAAAAGCAAATGTTTCAGAGATTTGTGCAGATTAGAAGGCAGAAGAACGGGGAGAGAGAGATACATATTTTTGATGCGGGAATGAGACGGCTATGCTAAGGCTGATTGGATGTATTCTTATTGGGACAGCCAGTGTGGGACTTGCCGTCAGCTTTGAGAGAGAGCTTAAGGAGCATTTGCAGCTGCTGTATGAGATACGTCAGATGCTTTTTGATATTTCTCAGGAAGCACAGTACAGTTTATTGCCGGTAGAACGTATTTTACGTTTTCGTATTCATCCGCAGGATGAGAGACTGACGGGTATCTGTGGCAGGTTGAGCAGCCTTTTGGCGGAGAAAAACAAAGAATGTGGTGCCATGCTCTGGAAACAGGTTTTTCATGCTTATGAAAAGGAACTGGGACTTAACCAAACGGAAGCGGAAATCATAGAAAATGCGGGAAAGGCCTTTTTTGGAAAGAGTACAGAAGAAAACAACAGAAATCTGGCATTGTATTTAGAACGGTTAGATTATGTGATTGAGCATACCAGAAGTGAGCAGAAAGAAAAACAGCGGGTTCTTCAGACCGTAAGCATTATGGGCGGTTTTATGCTGATAATCCTGCTGATATAGTCTGTACCATAGAAAGGGTAGTCGGGAATGAGCGTAAATTTGATTTTTAAGATTGCAGCAGTGGGAATATTAGTGACAGTGATCAGCCAGGTATTAAAACACAGCGGCAGAGAGGAACACGCATTTTTAACCAGTCTTGCGGGGTTGATTATTGTCCTTTTCTGGATTGTGCCCTATATTTATGAACTGTTTGAAACCATGCAGTCGCTGTTTGCACTGTAGGAAGGGGCAAAAATGGATATCTTGCGAATTGCGGTTTTGGGGATCGCAGGAGTGCTCATTGCACTTCCTTTAAGGAAAGAAAAAGGAGAATACAGTACGTTTATCAGTATGGCAGTTTGTATCTGTATTTTTATCTATATTGTTACGAAGGTGGAGACAATCATAGATTTTGTGAAACGGTTAGAGAGCATGGTGGCGGTGGATGGCAGCTACATAGCGCTGGTGATAAAAATGGTAGGCATTACCTATGTGGCGGAGTTTGCCATGAATGTCTGTAAGGATGCGGGCTATGGCGCCATCGGAAATCAGATAGAAATGTTTGCAAAATTATCCATACTGGTGGTAAGCATTCCCGTGCTGACAGCTTTTTTGGAAACGATAGGGAGTTTTTTATGAAGAATGCAAAATGGATGTTCGCAATTCTGATTGGTATGTTTTGTTTTTGGCATGTCCAGACAGTCTTTGCTTTTCAGATAGATGACATGGCTGCATATGAAGAAAAGGAAGAGGAACATACGGTTTTTGAGGACATTATGGGAAGTCTGGATTTCTCCGGACTAGATGAACTGTTAGAGGAGGAAGAAATCGGGTTAGAAGAAAAAAAGAGTTTTTCGGAACTTGTAGGTCAGATGTTAGAAGAAGGGCTTGCGGGATTTGATTACAACCGGATATTAAAATGGATTAAGGATGCCTTGTTTATAGAGATAGAAGATAACCGGAAACTTTTAGTGGAAGTGGTGCTGTTAGCAGTAGTGTTTTCCATTTTAAAAAATTTTGCAGGGGGCTTTGCTTCTGCCTATGTATCAGATCTGTGTTTTCTTCTGGTTTACTGTGCGCTTGCCGTAATGTTGCTGCAATCCTTTTTGTCCTTTCGGGAAATTGCGGCAAAGGCGCTGACGGACAGTGTGGAATTTATGAAGATGTTAATCCCGACCTTTTGTATTACGATGGTTTTTTCTGCAGGAAACAGCAGCGCAGCAGGTTTTTACCAGACGGCATTTTTAGTCATTTATCTGGTAGAATGGATGTTTTTAAATTTGCTGATTCCAATGATACATGTGTATGTTTTGCTAGAACTGTTTAATCATTTTTTTGAAGATGAGAAATTTGCGAATATGACGGAACTGTTAAAGGGGGGTGTCTGCTGGGGGATGAAGGCGGCAGGTATTGTGGTATTGGGATTAAATGTAGTGCAGGGGATGCTTGGCCCCGCAAAAGACCGCCTATTAAACGGCACTGTGGGAAAGGCAGCATCCATGATACCGGGGGTCGGAAACACGCTTAATGGTGTGACGGAATTAATTCTTGGTTCTGGCATTATGATTAAGAATTGTGTAGGGACTGCGGCATTGGTGATTTTAGTGACCATTGCCATAATCCCTATGCTAAAAATCGGCTGTATGGCTTTGTTTTATAAGATTGCGGCAGCGGTATCAGAGCCGGTGACGGACAAGCGTATTGCGGGCTGTTTAAAAGGAATGGCTGAGGGCGGCATGCTGTATCTAAAGCTGATGGGTTATGGTGTGGCATTGTTTTTTCTTACAATTGCCCTTACTACAGCATTTGTTTCATAGGAAAGGTATGAGTATTTTATGACGGAGATGGTCAGTTTTACAAGGAGCTTTCTTGCACTCTTTATCATTGTGATGTTACTTTTGCAGTTGTTGCCGGGAGAGGGGATGAAAAAATATATCCGCTTTTTTTCAAGGCTGATATTGTCTTTAGGCTTTTTGTATCCGGTACTGTCCTTTTTTTATGACAGTGATGCATTTTTGGAAAAAATAGAGTATGAGACATTTACGGCAAATATATCAGAGATATCAAAGGATATGTCACGGCTGGAATTTGTTCAGAACGATTATTATCTGGAAAAATATAAGACGGCGGTGGAACAGGATGTGGGCAGAGTGGCAGAAAACTATGTGGAATCCTATGGGCTTAAGGTAGGGGAAGTGAAGGTGAAGTTAAGCGAAAACTATGTCATACAGGAAATGGAGGTGACATTGAAGGAAGAAAAAGAGGGGGAGATTGAGATAGAGAGTGTGCTTATTGAGGAGGGAAAAAAGCAGGGGAAGAATGTAATCTGTGAAAAACTGAAGGAAGAATTAGAAGAATATTATCAGTTGGATGGGACGGAGGCATATGTCAGCTATGCAGGAACTTAGCAGTAAAATAAGAAATTTTTTCAGACAGAAGCGGTGGAGAAAATTAAAGAAAACAGATTGGGCAGTGATAGCATTAACGGGAGTTCTTCTGATGATACTTGCCATACCGACGGGGGATAAAAAACAGGGAGGAGAACCGGTCTTGACAAAAGAAAACACGGAAGAAACTGTTACGGAAAAGACAAAAACGGTACAAAAGGATGACTATATTTCTGATTTGGAGAATAAACTTGAAAAGGTGTTATCACAGATGGAGGGAGTGGGGAAGGTTGCGGTGATGATAACCGTATCGGACAATGGAACCTGTGTGGTGGAAAAAGACACAACGAAAAACACATCTACTACGGAGGAAAAAGACAGCAGCGGAGGAAACAGAACGGTGACAGAACAGGAGATGGGAGAGAGTACAGTCTATATAGAAAGCGGACAGGAGAAAACCCCTTATATACAGAAGGAAACGCTTCCTACTATTGAAGGGATTGTGGTGGTAGCAGAAGGTGGGGGAAACGGAAAGACAATTTCTGATATTTCAGAGACAATCCAGGCATTATTTCCTGTGGAGGCACATAGAATTAAGGTAGTTAAGATGGGTTCTAAGGAGGGATAACCGTGAAGAAAATATTTCGAAGAAACCAGTTAGTTATTACGGCACTTGCACTTATGATAGCGGTAGCTGGATATTTCAGTTACATGAATAACAACATTGATGATACGCAGACGGCAGCGGAGGCAAGCGCAGATGCGATGGAGGAGGACTATGAGATCTCCGATGAGGATTCGGATATCGTAGGAGAAATTTTTACGGATGAGGGGACTAGAGAGGAACTTGCAGTGGTGGATGGGACAGAAACTGCGGCATTAGAAGAGAGTGCGGATACTTCCGGTGAGACGGTGGCAGAGGAAGGAACAACAGAGACGAATGTGGCAGAGAATGGTGAGACAAATGGAGAAGATGTGGCAGAGGCTGATGCGGGAAGTGTAGAAAATCCGGGAGAAACAATTCTTACAAGCTCTACGGTTGCCAACTTAGACTATGCGGCAGAGATGAAATTAAACAGAGAACAGATCCGTTCTAAGAACAAAGAGGCGCTGCTTGAAATTGTAAACAATACTTCTCTTGCAGATAACTTAAAACAGGAAGCAGTAAATAAGATGGTGGCAATGACCGATATTGCTGAGCGTGAGGCAGCAGCAGAAATGCTTTTAGAGGCAAAGGGCTTTACAGATGTTGTGGTAAGTATCACTGACGACAACTGCGACGTAGTTTTAAATATGGGAGAAGTGACGGATTCAAAACGTGCCCAGGTAGAGGATATCGTAAAGAGAAAAACCAATGTTTCCGCAGAAAATATTGTAATTACGCCAATAGTAGTGACAGACGCCGAATAGGCGTCTGTTTTTTTACATAAAATTCATCTTGGCTTCATATTAACAGCACTAAATAGTTTGAAAATTACATAGAAATGAAGTATATTATTTGTGAGACTGAAATGTGAGAAAAGTACGGAGAAGAAAAAGCAATGTTGAATGAAATCAGTTCTTTTATGAATTTGTTTACGGCATTTATCTGTTTTTTTTGTTGTGAGCGGTATGTATTTTTAGAAAAAGGATTAGAGAGCGGAAAACAATGGGTGTATTATGCGTTCAGTGCACTTTTGGTTTTTGGTTCTAACAAAACGATGGGGGAGAATGTGGCATTCTTCTTTTTATTTCTGGCAGGAGGATTAAATATCAGTTTGGCGCGGGAGGAAAACCGTCTGACGGGTTTTTTTCTGGTGTTTCCGATTGCAGGAATTATTAATGGTCTTGTAGTCCCGATTTTAATATTGCCGAGAGGTCTTGTTATGCTTTCGGAAAGCACACAGGCAGTTTATAGTATTATTGTGTATGGACTTGTCACACTGGCGCTGTTATTATTTTGGGTTAAGGGCAGAAAATGGCGTAAGTGGTTTTATACGGAAATCATTGACAGGGATCTGCAGAAGTGGGAAAAGTGGATGCTTTGTGTTGTCGGTATTCTGATGCTGCTTTATACAAATATGCTTATGTATAACAGACCAGGTGAAGGCATGGCGGGCTTGGGAGAGGATAAGATTATAAGGCAGTTCTCAACGAGTATGTTTCAGATGGGGGTCGTTGTATTCATCTTAGATATTACAATTATCGTCTTAATTATGCAGGGAAATCAGCGTGCTTATTATTATGAGCGTGTTTTAGATATGCAGAAGGTGGAACTGGAGAAGGAAAAGGCAGAGGCTGCCAATGAGGCAAAGTCTGCGTTTTTATCTAATATGTCCCACGAGATACGGACACCCATGAATGCGATTGTAGGGATGACCGATATTCTATTAAGAGAAGAACAGCCGAAAGAGACGAGAGAGTATCTGAATAATATCAAGAATTCCGGGGATGCCCTGCTTACCATCATCAATGACATTTTGGATTTTTCTAAAATAGAAGCCGGAAAGTTGGAGATTATAGAAGAAGAATATGAGCCAATGTCCATGTTCCATGATTTGTCCATGGTTTTTTTGAACCGGATTGGGGAGAAAAAGGTAGAACTTTTATATGATATTGACAAGAATATGCCGGGAAAACTGTTCGGAGATGGACAAAGGTTGCGGCAGATTATTATCAATCTTATGAACAATGCCATTAAATTTACAGAAAGTGGGTATGTAAGACTTTCTGTAAAAGTAGGGGCAGTAGATGGAGAAAAAGTGGAACTGACTTTTGAGATTGAAGATACCGGACAGGGAATTAAAGAAGAGGATATGAAGAAATTATTTGGTTCTTTTTCCCAGGTAGATACCAAAAAAAATCATCAGAAAGAAGGAACCGGGCTAGGACTTGCCATCTCAAAGCAGCTTGTGGAACTGATGAATGGAACTATTGGTGTGAAAAGTACTTATGGAGAGGGGAGTACCTTCTATTTTACTGTGCCGCAGAAAATCGTGGATGAGAGACCTGCGGCAAGAATAAAAGTAAAGAGAGAGGAGCAGGGCACGGTTGGTGTTAAAATTGCAAATGAGGCAGTGAAAAGACAGCTGGTGAAGCTAGCGGAGAATTATGAGGTGGAATGCGTTGATTTTGCAGAAATGCCGGAAAAAAAGGTGGATTTTCTGATTGTTGATGATAGAAAATCTGTTACGGAGGAAGCGAAAAAAGATTTAGAAGAAAAAAATGGTGTATTGTGTATGCTGCAGAATCCAATGATGGAACATTCGACGGACAAGAATGTGGTTATTTTGAATAAGCCGGTGTATAGTTTAAATTTCTGTCAGCTTTTAAATCACGAGGAGATGGTATTTACAAGCGTGGCTGAGGAGGAACTGCATTTCACGGCACCGGAGGCAAAAATCCTTGTGGTTGATGATAATGAAATGAACCTGAAAGTTGCAAGAGGACTGTTAGAGCCGTTTCACATGCAGATAGATACAGCGGTAAATGGAAAAGAGGCGGTAGAGATGGTACAGGAAAAACAATAACATATTGTTTTTATTGATCATATTATGCCTGTCATGGATGGAATTGAGGCGACAAAAGCAATTCGGGCGTTAGAAAATGAGGTTTATCAAAAATTGCCAATCGTAGCATTGTCAGCAAATGCGACGGCAGAGGCGAGGGAAATGTTCATAGAGGAAGGTCTGAATGATTTTGTTGCAAAGCCTATTAAAGCAAAATATATCAGTAAATGTATTTTAAAATGGCTGCCGGAAGAATTGGTGACTATGACGGATACAGAAAAAGAAGGTGACAGGACAGGGGATGATGCCGCTGCAGATATACCGGTGATTGAGGGATTAGATGTTGTAGAAGGAATCAAAAACTGTGGCTCAAAGAAATTGTTTTTTGAGTTGCTGGGAGATTTTTATAAACTGATTGAGCCTAAGAGCATTAAGTTAGAGAAATGTCTTGCAGATGGTATGCTTCGTGACTATACGATAGAAGTACATGCCCTAAAAAATACGGCAAGAATGATTGGCGCAATGGAACTGTCGGAACTGTTTTACCAGATGGAACAACTTGGAAATGCCGGGGAGCAGGAACAGATTGTGCAGCGTACACCGGAGGTATTAGAATTATATAGAAGTTACAAGACAGTTTTGGCGGAATATGGAAAAACAGAAGGAAAAGAAGTAGTATCCCGGGAAGAGATGCGAAGTACTTTAATGCGTTTGCATGATGCGATGAGCAATTTTGATTTAGACGAAGCAGACAATGCAATGAAGGTGTTAGAAACCTATGCGTTCCCGGAGGATATGCAGGAGATGGAAGAACAGCTCAGTGCATATGTAGCGGATGTTGCTATGGAAGATGTCATTCAGATGACGGAGACCATGTGCGAGAAATTAGCGACAGAGGAGGCTAAGCAGGATAAGGACAAGAATAAGAAAGGTGCTTGTATCATTCTTGTGGATGATGATGAAATAAATTCCAAAGCGGTTACAGCCATGCTTCAGGAGGAATACCGGGTGCTTTCTGCAAAATCGGGAAGAGAGGCATTTTCTTTATTAGAGGAGCAGCCTGTGGATTTGATTTTGTTAGATGTGCATATGCCGGAAATGGACGGACATGATGTGATTCGCACATTGAAAGAAAATTCGGATTATGCGGAGATACCGGTGATTTTTCTGACTTCTGATGAGGATGAAAAAACAGAGATACAGGGCTTTAGTGAGGGTGCTATCGACTTCTTAAGAAAGCCTTTTAGGAAGAACATTGCGATTCAGAGAATCCGCAGAATTCTTGAGCTTTCCTATCTCCAGAAGAACTTAAAGCAGGAGGTGGAAAAGCAGACTGTCGTGGCGGAAAACCGCAGGCAGAGTGTGGAACGGATGTCCTTACAGATGGTACGGGCATTAGCAAACACCATTGATGCAAAGGATTCTTACACAAACGGTCATTCCACAAGAGTGGCAAAATATGCAGTGATGCTTGCGGAACGGATGGGATACACAGGGGAAAAACTTGAGAGACTTCAATATGCGGCAATGCTGCATGATATTGGAAAAATAGGCATTCCCAATGAAATCATTAATAAGACGTCAAGACTGACGGATGAGGAGTATGAGGTGATTAAAACCCATCCGGCAATCGGTGGAAATATTTTGAATGAAATCACGGAAATACCGGATATTTCCATTGGTGCGAGATGGCACCACGAGCGTTATGATGGAAAGGGTTATCCGGATCAGCTAAAAGGAAATGAAATTCCTGAGATAGCAAGAATCATTGGAGTTGCCGATTCTTATGATGCCATGACGTCGAATCGAAGTTATAGGGATGTGCTCCCACAGGAGGTAGTTCGCGGTGAACTTGAAAAAGGAAAGGAAACGCAGTTTGATCCACAAATAGCGGAGATTATGCTTAAACTTATGGAAGAGGATACAAAATATCAGATGCACGAGTAAAAAATATAAAAGAGTGTGCGCAGAATGTCGTTAGAAATTTTTATGATTTCAGACAGCGCAGAAAAGAGGAAAAGATGAAACGAGTATTTTTAATTGTATTAGACAGTGTAGGTATCGGAGAAATGCCGGATGCGGCAGATTATGGGGATGCAGGGAGCAACACAATTTTAGCGGCTTCCAAAAGCCCGTATTTTTCCATGCCCAATATGAGGAAATTGGGATTCTTTAATATTGATGGCGTAAATATCGGAGAGAAAGAGGAAAATCCTACCGGGGCTGTGGCGCGGATGACGGAAGTCTCTAAGGGAAAAGATACCACTATTGGTCACTGGGAGATTGCGGGAGTGATTTCTAATAGTCCGCTTCCTACTTATCCGAATGGCTTCCCGGAGGAAATATTAAAAGAGTTTTGTAAAAAGACCGGCAGAGGCGTATTATGCAATAAACCTTACTCCGGTACGGATGTCATCCGGGACTATGGCGAGGAACACATGAAAACTGGAGATTTGATTGTCTATACTTCCGCAGATTCCGTGTTTCAGATTGCGGCACATGAAGAAATTGTTCCGGTGGAAACCTTATATGAATATTGCCGCATAGCAAGGGAAATACTACAGGGGGAACATGGAGTAGGACGTGTGATTGCAAGACCTTTTATCGGGGAACCGGGCAATTTCACCAGAACCACAAGACGCCATGATTTTTCTCTGAAGCCACCGAAAACGACCATGTTAGACCAGCTTTCCGATAATGGCTTTGATGTGCTTTCTGTGGGAAAAATCATTGATATTTTTGCAGAAAAGGGAATTACCGAATATGTCCGTACCACCGGAAACGAGGATGGTATCAACAAGACCTTAGAATATATGAAGAAAGATTTTAATGGGCTTTGTTTTACCAATCTGGTGGATTATGATATGCTCTACGGACACCGCAATGATGTGGAGGGATATGCGAAAGCGCTGACCTATTTTGACGAGCGTCTGCCGGAACTGTTAGCAGGACTTAAGGAAGAAGATATTCTTATGATTACCGCAGACCACGGATGCGATCCGAGTACACCTTCCACAGACCATTCTAGGGAATACACGCCCCTTGTGATTTACGGAAAACCGGTGCAGGCAGGGGTAAATCACGGAACGAGAGAGAGCTTTGCCGATATCGCAGCCACCATCCTTACCTATTTTGGTATAAAACCGGAATGTGCAGGCACATCTATTGATATTTAATATTTTGCTTTTTCCGGAGAAATGTGTTATAGTGCCAAAGATAGATTATGGATTTGGAGGATAAATTCGTTTTGGCTGATTTGAGAAAAGAGATAGAGAAGAGACGTACTTTTGCGATTATTTCCCACCCGGATGCAGGTAAAACCACGTTGACGGAAAAATTTCTGTTATACGGAGGTGCCATTAATCTTGCCGGTTCTGTAAAGGGAAAGGCGACGGCGCGTCATGCCGTTTCCGACTGGATGGAAATAGAGAAGGAGAGAGGTATTTCCGTTACCTCCTCCGTGCTGCAGTTTAATTATGGTGGATATTGTATCAATATTCTGGACACACCGGGACACCAGGATTTCTCCGAGGATACCTACCGTACCCTGATGGCGGCGGATTCTGCGGTCATGGTCATTGACGGTTCGAAAGGTGTGGAGGCGCAGACAAGAAAATTGTTTAAGGTCTGTGTGATGCGCCATATTCCGATTTTTACTTTTATCAATAAAATGGACAGGGATGCTAACGATACTTTTGATTTGTTAGACGAGATTGAAAAGGAGTTAGGGATTGCAACCTGTCCGATTAACTGGCCAATTGGTTCAGGAAAGGGATTTAAGGGTGTTTATGACCGTAATACCAGAGAAGTTATGACGTTTTCTGATACCTTAAAGGGAACGAAAGAGGGAACAGAACGCCATATTTCCATTGATGACCCGGCATTATTAGAGGAAATTGGTCAGGAGGCAATGGATAAGCTGTTAGAGGAAATTGAGCTGCTTGACGGGGCAAGTGCAGAATTTGATCAGGAAATGGTTACAAAAGGAGAACTTTCACCGGTATTTTTCGGTTCTGCATTGACAAACTTCGGTGTGGAGACTTTTTTACAGCATTTCCTTAAGATGACCTACTCCCCATTGCCACGTAAGGCGGATATCGGAGAAATTGATCCTTTTGGAGAAAATTTCTCTGCCTTTGTATTTAAGATTCAGGCAAATATGAATAAGGCACATCGTGACCGTATCGCCTTTATGCGTATCTGCTCCGGTAAATTTGAAGCGGGCATGGAGGTTACACATGTGCAGGGAGGCAATAAAAAAATCAAGCTGTCCCAGCCTCAGCAGATGATGGCACAGGAGCGTCATATTGTAGAGGAAGCCTATGCCGGAGATATCATCGGTGTTTTTGACCCGGGTATCTTTTCCATCGGTGATACTATAACCACAGCGAAGCCTTTCCGTTTTGAGGGTATACCGACTTTTGCACCGGAGCATTTTGCAAGAGTGCGCCAGGTAGACACCATGAAACGAAAACAGTTTATGAAGGGAATTGAACAGATTGCCCAGGAAGGTGCAATACAGATATTCCAGGAGTATAACATGGGTATGGAGGAAGTCATTGTAGGAGTGGTAGGTGTCTTACAGTTTGATGTACTAAAATACCGCCTGGAAAATGAATATAATGTGGAAATCCGTATGGATAATCTGCCATACGAGCATATCCGCTGGATAGAAAATGAAGAGATTGATATGGACAGGTTAGTGGGAACTTCCGATATGAAGAAGATTCAGGATTTAAAGGGAAGACCACTGCTACTGTTTGTCAACGCATGGAGTGTCGGAATGGTATTAGACCGAAACGAAGGTCTGGTACTATCCGAATTTGGACGAGAATAGGGACGAGAGTAAGTGAGCGGAGTAGACAAGAAAAACTGCTTGCAGTTTTTCTTGTCTATTGCGCGAACGTGAGGACATGAGCATGGAGCGAAGCGGAATGCGAATGGACGAGCAGGAAAAAGGAGGAACAAAATGGCAGTTGTTACAATTACGAACGATAATTTTGAAGAAGAAGTATTAGCCTGCAAGATTCCAGTAGTACTGGATTTCTGGGCAGAGTGGTGTGGACCATGCCAGATGCAGGGCCCGATTATTGATGAACTTTCCGAAGAATTAGAAGGAAAGGTAAAATTTGGAAAAGTAAATGTCGATGAGGAAGCGGCATTGGCATTAAAATATCAGGTTATGAGCATTCCGACACTGGTTGTTATGCATTATGGATTGTTCAAAAACAAGTCCATCGGACTGCAGCAGAAAGAAAACATTCTGGAAATGATAAAAGAGTGTGAAGAAGCCTAGTTCCGGTGTCTTTCATAGGCGGATTTTTCCGCCCGCATTTCAAGCAGCAGACGCATTACATTCCACTGTCTGTTGGTGGGGGTTAAAATCGCCTTGTAGTCTACCGGTATCTGACTTTTTCGAAGGGAAAGCAATAATTTATCCATACGCTTTTCCGTAAAATCACAAAGCAATAACAGATTTTCCTCTGGTATATCTCCGGTGAAAGGGGCTGCCAGAGGATTTTTTTTGTCGGAAACTAAAGCATCAAGGGTCTGCATATAATCTATGGTTCCCACTACTTCTAAATGAATTTTTAAAGTGGCGGTAAGTTGTCTTAATTTGAATAAATCTGTTTCATTAAAATGAAAAGCCAATAATTTTTCCATAAATATCCTCACTGATTATGATAGAAATAAATATCTGCAAGAATGCAAATTTTAAAATATGCAACAGTAAGAGTTTAGCATATATAGATTAGAATTGCCAATAGGATGGAAAGTATTTTAAAAACAAAAAAAATGGCAAATGATAGTTTCTGCTTGCGTTTGTCAAAAAAGTATGCTACACTCGTAAACAGAAATATATCAGAGACGGAAAACAGGATGTTTTTTGTCATATTAAAATGGAGCAGTAGAATATTGCACCATTATCAGAAGTGGTCTCCGGTTATCCAATAATCGGTCTTATGGCATTTTCTGCCACAGTTTTCAAGAGAGAATGTTTTTTAGAAGTCATTGCAGAGCAGTTAGCGGAAAGTTTATCAAAATTTTTCCGGCGGAAAAAAAAGAAGGGAGGTGTCCCATTTATTGAACACATAGTAAGTTAGAATTTAGATGTTGACATTTAGAGCGATTTATAATACTATTAAAAAAGAAAAACGAACATAAGTTCGCACGGAGGGAAATAATGGCAAGAGAAGACAAATATAAAGAAATAAATGCAGTAAAGAGTGACAAGATGAAGGCATTAGATGCCGCTATATCACAGATTGAAAAACAGTATGGTAAAGGCTCCATAATGAAATTGGGAGACAATACCACGCACATGAATGTGGAGACTGTTCCAACTGGTTCATTAAGCCTTGATTTAGCATTAGGGCTTGGTGGACTTCCAAAGGGAAGAATTATTGAAGTGTACGGTCCAGAATCCAGTGGTAAGACAACAGTTGCCTTACATTGTGTGGCAGAGGTACAGAAGAGAGGCGGTATTGCAGGTTTTATTGATGCAGAGCATGCGCTTGATCCTGTTTATGCGAAAAATATTGGTGTTGATATTGATAACCTTTATATTTCACAACCGGACTGCGGCGAGCAGGCATTAGAGATTACAGAGACTATGGTGCGTTCTGGAGCTGTGGATATTGTGATTGTGGACTCTGTAGCTGCGTTGGTTCCGAAAGCAGAAATTGACGGTGATATGGGAGATTCTCATGTGGGTTTACAGGCTCGTCTGATGAGTCAGGCATTACGAAAACTGACGGCAATTATCAGCAAATCCAACTGTATTGTATTGTTTATTAATCAGTTGCGTGAAAAAGTTGGAGTTATGTTCGGTAATCCAGAGACTACCACCGGTGGACGTGCGTTGAAGTTTTATTCTTCTGTTCGTATGGATGTCAGAAGAATCGAGGCTTTGAAACAAGGGGGAGAGGTAGTTGGTAATCGTACCAGAGTAAAGATTGTAAAAAATAAAGTAGCTCCACCATTCCGTGAGGCAGAGTTTGATATTATGTTTGGTCAGGGGATTTCAAGAGAGGGAGATATTTTGGATTTAGCGGCAGATAATGGTATTGTGAATAAGTCCGGTGCATGGTATGCCTACAATGGGGAAAAGATTGGACAGGGTAGAGAAAATGCCAAGATTTATTTAAAAGAGAATCCCCTGGTATGTGAGGAGATAGAGGCAAAGGTAAGAGAACTTTTCCAGACAGAGAATACTGCAGAGAAAGAAGAACAGGAAAAGGAAGAAAAGGTATCAGCAAAAAGCATCAAAACTGTGATTGATGAAAAAGCAGCGGCAGCAAAGAATACAGTAGCAGAAACGGTTGATGCAGAGGAGTAATCTCATGGAGGAGTTGCAGATTATTGCCATTACACCCCAGGAGAAGGGAAAAAGTCTAGTCCAGTTTGATGATGGAAGCAGGGTGTTTCTCTATAAAGGCGAGATTCGGAAACTTTCTTTGCGGGAGGGGGAATATATATCCAAGTCCTTTTATGAGCAGATTTTGAAAGATATTGTGGGAATAAGAGCCAAAAAAAGAGCAATGCACCTGTTAGAACGGATGGACAGAACAGAGAGCCAATTGACGGAAAAACTTCGTCAGAACGGGTATCCGGACAGGTGCATTGAAGAAGCCATTGATTATGTCAAAACTTATCATTATATTGATGACGCAAGGTATGCACAGAATTATGTACGCTTTCATCAGCAGAAGAAAAGCAGACAGCGTTTGAAGATGGATTTGTATGCAAAGGGAATTGATCGGAATACGATAGAAAATGTATTAGAAGAAACGTTCTGTTCTGATGAACAGGAGAAAATTCGCCAACTGTTAGAAAAACGCCATTTCTGCTATGGAGACAGTGACAGAAAGGAACAGCAGAAAACGTATCAGTTTCTTATGCGAAGAGGATTTAAAAGCAGTGACATTCTGTATGTAATGAAAGCGGGAAATTGGCAGGATAAGTACTGAAAACAGCGGAATTTCGGAGAGGAAGAAGATAACTTTTTGCACAATATGTTGTTTTTTTAAAAAAGAAAAATACAATATTAGGCATATTGTACAGTTATCCACTTGACATAACTATCAAAATAGCATAAAATTTATATGTTGTAATTTATGACAGATAACGGACAGTGTTTTTATGTTATATGTACAATGAAAATTTTATAAGGAGGTGTCCCTGTGGAAACGACAGTGATTGCTGTTGTTATTACTCTGATTGTTACTGCAGTCATTGTATATTTTGCGACTACAGCTTACCACAAAAAGGTAACTGAGGCTAAGATTGGCAATGCCGATGAAAAAGCCCGTGAGATAATCGATGAGGCAGTAAAAGCAGCGGAAACTAAGAAGCGTGAAGCGATGCTCGAAGCGAAGGAAGAGTCCATTCGTGTAAAAAATGATTTGGACAAAGAAGTGAAGGAGCGTAGAGCTGAGATTCAGCGTAGTGAGCGTCGGATTGTTCAGAAAGAAGAAAATCTGGATAAGAAGTTAGAGGCTATCGAGAAACGCGAAGAAAGTTTTGCTGCAAAGGAAGAAGAGATTAACAGACAGAAGGAACAGGTCGCAAAGCTCAATGAAGAGCGTATACAGGAACTAGAACGAATTTCCGGACTGACCTCCGAACAGGCAAAGGAATACCTTTTAAAGACTGTTGAAGAAGATGTTAAACTTGATACTGCAAAATTAATCAAAGAAATGGAACACAAAGCAAAGGAGGAAGCTGATAAGAAGGCAAAGGAATATGTGGTGACAGCTATTCAAAAATGTGCGGCTGACCATGTTGCTGAGACTACTATCTCTGTTGTGCAGCTTCCAAATGACGAAATGAAAGGACGTATTATCGGACGTGAGGGACGTAATATCCGTACGTTAGAGACGATGACGGGTGTTGATTTAATCATTGATGATACACCGGAAGCAGTTATCTTATCCGGTTTCGATCCAATTAGAAGAGAAGTAGCAAGAATTGCTTTGGAAAAATTAATTGTAGACGGACGTATTCATCCGGCAAGAATTGAAGAGATGGTAGAGAAAGCGCAGAAAGAAGTAGAAACCATGATTAGGGAAGAAGGTGAGGCAGCAACCTTAGAGGTTGGTGTTCACGGTATCCATCCTGAGCTTGTGCGTCTGCTTGGTAGAATGAAGTTTAGGACAAGTTATGGTCAGAATGCGCTCAAGCATTCTATCGAGGTAGCGCAGCTTTCCGGCTTATTAGCAGCAGAAATTGGTGTGGATGTCAGAACTGCAAAACGTGCAGGTCTGTTGCATGATATTGGTAAATCTGTCGATCACGATATGGAAGGTTCCCATATTCAGATTGGTGTGGATTTATGTAGAAAGTACAAGGAATCTGCCATTGTTATCAATGCAGTGGAAGCACATCATGGTGATGTAGAGCCAGAATCTTTAATTGCATGTATCGTACAAGCCGCTGATACTATCAGCGCAGCAAGACCAGGTGCCAGAAGAGAGACACTTGAAACATATTCAAACAGATTAAAACAGTTAGAGGATATTTCAAACGGATTTAAAGGCGTAGATAAATCCTTTGCCATTCAGGCAGGTAGGGAAATTCGAATTATGGTTATTCCGGAACAGGTCAGCGATGCTGATATGGTATTGCTTGCCCGCGATATTTCAAAACAAATTGAGGCAGAACTGGAATATCCAGGTCAGATTAAGGTAAATGTAATCCGGGAATCTAGAGTAACTGATTACGCGAAATAACGAGTAAGTGACAATGAAATGTAAAGAAAACCGCTATATTTGAAAGAATATGGCGGTTTTTTCTTTGATATTGACTTTTGTGAGGGAGCAAATTAAAATAAAAAAGAAAAAGGAATGGAGGTGAGCGGCAGATGAAGAAAAAGTCAAAATTTATTTATCTGATAGGTGTGATATTCCTATTAGGAATGTTGCTTTTGGCATGGAAACTGCCGCAGAAAACCTCTGACTTACAGGGAAAAAACCAATATTCCGAAGAAATGCTTATTGAGATAGCAGAATGGGAAAATTCTAAAATGGTGGTTTGTGTGGATGCCCTGTTTCAAAAAGCCCCAGGAACATTGATTTTTGGACAGTTTCGGATGGCAGAGCAGACGGTTAAGGATGGAAGCATTAGCCGGTATCAACTATTTTATATCATAGCATTCTGGTATGTTGGGCTATTGTTGCCGCAGTTGACGGTTCGCGGATTGCGAAAGAAATTTACTGCCAAAAGCACTGCCCTGTGGCATAACATATATTATATCCATCGGGGAGATGGAAAGAAGAGACTTTCTGTAGTAGCCGGTTAATGATAGGTTTTAAGCTACAGGAGGAATAAAAATTGGAAGAAAATAGAATATGTGACCGTGCGAAGGTGTTGTTGATTGACAATGATGAGGAAAGTGCCTGCTTTATCCGAAAAATGTCAAAGCGGGGACAATATAAAGTCTATGTTGCAGACAGCGGAAAAAGTGGAATGGAACTTTCTACGGGGGGGTGCCCGGATATCGTGCTATTAGATATTCAACTGCCGGATATGGATGGAATGGAGCTGATTCGATGGTTCCGGCAATGGAGTAATTGTCCGATTTTGGTAATATCTAGAAAAGCCGGATATGTAGATAAGGTAAATGCACTATATGCGGGGGCGGATGATTATATTACCAAGCCGTTCTGTGGAGAAGAATTAGAGGCGCGTATCTATACGGCATTGCGGAGAAGAATTCCGAGACAGCAGGAGTGTTGCTATGAGGCGGAAGGATTAAAAATTGATTTTTCCAGACGTCAGGTAACGTTAGAGGGTGCGCAGATTCATTTTTCTCCGGTGGAGTACCGGATTTTAGAATGTCTTGCGCTGCATTCCGGTGCGGTGGTTACTTATCAGATGTTATTAGAAAAAATCTGGGGCCCCTATATGGAATACAACAGCCGTATTTTGCGGGTAAATATGACTAATATCCGCAAGAAGATAGAAAAAATGCCTATGAGACCGGTATACATAACAACAATTCCAAGAGTGGGATACCGGATGTTAGAAAGTCATGGTTGAACAGTAACCGCTTAAATACAGGGTTGTAGATGATGGAGGAGAACAATGGATCAGCAGGTAAAAAGAGTAAAACGTGAACTTTTAAGAAAAGGAGCCATTTTAGATATCTATACAGATACGATGGAACTGCCCAATGGAAAGACAGAGGAGTGGGATTTCATTTCTCATCGGATGGGGGCTGCTGCAGTGGTTCCTGTGAGGGAAGACGGAAAAATACTGATGGTGCGTCAGTATCGCAATGCGATTGAACGAATGACGTTAGAAGTGCCGGCTGGTTCAAGGGACAGTGTCACGGAGGATACGAAAATCTGTGCCGCAAGGGAACTTGAGGAAGAGACAGGCTATTGCAGTGACAATCTGACAAAACTTCTTTCTCTGAAAACTACTGTGGCATTTTGTAATGAGTTTATTGATGTTTATCTTGCAAGAGATTTAAAGCCGGGGAAACAACACTTAGATGAGGGTGAATTTATCGATGTGGAGGCTTATGATGTGGAAGAATTATGCCGCATGATTTATGAAGGTAAGTTACAGGATGCTAAGACGGTTTCTGCGATTCTGGCATATAAAAATCTGCTGAATGAGGAACAGAAACAGAAATAAAATTTAAAAAGAGGCATAAGATTACAAAAAGAGAAAAATAAGGTGCCTTAGGTGAAATGGAATGGTTATCTGATGGCAGCGGCATTTTTTCTTGGCATTGTCATTGCAAATGTCTGGGGAAAAGAGTTGCTGACAACCTATGGAATTTTAAATAC
Organism: Clostridiales bacterium; assembly: GCA_029006795.1. GTDB lineage: Bacteria > Bacillota > Clostridia > Lachnospirales > Lachnospiraceae > Roseburia. The sequence goes on from JAQXGQ010000012.1 coordinate 32,030, forward strand.
TTATTTTTTAAAACAATATGCCTATGCAAATATTAATTATGACAGATTGCTCTACCGGCTCTTATGGGTAAGAGGAAAAGAAGCGGCGGCAGTACTGATTTTGGGGAAGATATTCCGGACAAAAGTGGTACTGCTGTTTTTCGAATGTCTGCTTGCTGCTACATTTGGTATTCTCCTGGTGGTGGCGGTGGCAAACTTAGGAGCGCGTGGAATTTTTATTATGCTTGGGGGTGTTTTCCCTCAGTGGTTGTTTTATGCTGCGTCCATGCTGCTGTTTTTCTCTGCCAGAATAAAAAAAGATACTTACAGTGGGAAAAATATTCCGGGAGTGGCGGCAGGAGGTACCTTTGCATTGTTACTTTTTCTTATGGGAATTTTGTCAGAGACCTATGTAAATCCGGTTCTGTGGCAGAAAATATTAAAAAATTTTTGAAAATTTTACGATTTTTTTACAAGATATTGTAAGGGAAAAAATGGAAAAACGATATCTTGTAGATTTGTGTAAAACCGTGACTTTTTCGGGAAAAATACCGATTGCTTTTCTAAATACTTATTATTATAATAATAAATGTACCTCGGATTGAGGTACATTTTTAACTTACAAAAGCTAGAAAAATGTTAAGGATATGTAACATACATGACAGACAAATTCAAAAACAGGACAGGTAGGAATATGGTACAGGATATACAGAATTTTATTCAATATCTTCATAGTGAAAAACAGACTTCTACAAATACGGAAGTATCATACGAGCGTGATTTGCGGAAGATGAGAGAATTTTTGTCTGCGCAGGGAGTGGAAGAAGCGCACAATGTGAAAACAACTCACCTGAATGCTTATATCATGTATTTAGAAAAAGCAGGAAGAAAGCCGGCAACTATTTCAAGAAGTATTGCTTCCATGAAGGCATTTTTCCATTATTTAGAAAAACAGCATCGGATAGAAGAAGATCCGGCAGAAAAATTAAAGGCGCCTAAGATTGAAAAGAAAATGCCGGCGATATTAACAACGGATGAAGTGACACTGTTATTAGAACAGCCAAGCGGTAATACACCGAAGGAACTGCGGGATCGGGCAATGCTAGAACTTTTGTATGCTACTGGAATCCGGGTGACGGAATTGATTTCCTTAAAGGTAGAGGACTTGAATTTACAGATGGAATATGTTGTTTGCAATGATGGTCATAAAGAGAGGATTATACCTTTTGGGAATGTAGCGAGGGACGCATTAAAGCGATATATGGAACAGGGAAGACCCAGACTGATTGAAGATGAAAAATGTCCGTGGCTGTTTACTAATTGTACTGGTCAGGATATGAGCCGTCAAGGCTTTTGGAAATTGATTAAATCTTATGGCAAAAAGGCGGGAATTCAAACGGAAATTACACCCCATACCCTGCGTCATTCTTTTGCGGCACATTTAGTCAGTAACGGAGCGGATTTAAAATCAGTACAGGAAATGCTTGGACATTCCGATATTTCTACAACACAGATATATTCCCAGATGGGACAAAGTCATATCCGGGAAGTATATTTAAAAGCTCACCCGCGAGGGTGAGCTTTTTGGCACCCGCGAGGGTGAGCTTTTTGGCACCCGCGAGGGTGAGTTTTAACACATATCAGCAATTGTATAAATTAACTGTTCTGAGTCATTCCAGCCTAAGCAGGGATCGGTAATGGATTTTCCATAAATGTGGTCTCCGATTTTCTGGCAGCCTTCCTCAATATAACTTTCAATCATAACACCTTTTACCATGTGATGAATATCTGTGGATACCTGACGGTTGTGCATGACTTCTTTTACAATACGAATCTGTTCTTTAAATTTCTTGCCGGAGTTAGAATGATTGACATCTACGATAGCGGCAGGATTCACCAAATCCATCTTGTCATACATCTCGCAAAGACGGATTAAATCTTCATAATGATAATTCTGGGTGGTGTTTCCATGCTTGCTGACGGCTCCCCGGAGTACCACGTGGGTTAGTGGGTTTCCACTGGTTTCTACTTCATAACCACGGTATACAAAGTGATGGGGATGCTGCGCTGCATAAACGGAATTTAGCATAACGGAAAAATCACCGCTGGTTGGATTTTTCATACCGGAAGCCACATCAAAACCGCTG
>JAQXGQ010000013.1 GCA_029006795.1 Clostridiales bacterium
TTTTAACATGGTAGGTGTGCCCGGCAAAGTATCCTCAGTAATTAAATCTTCACGGATAATGACAATTACCACACCTGCAGGCCCGATGTTTTTCTGAACACCGCCATAAATTACGCCATACTTCGTAACATCCACCGGCTCAGACAAAAAGCAGGAAGAAACATCTGCCACTAAAGTATGCCCTTTCGTATTTGGAAGCTCTTTGTATTTTGTTCCATAAATGGTATTGTTTTCACAGATGTAAACATAATCTAAATCTTCCGGGATATCCAAATCGGAGCAATCCGGAATGTAAGAGAAAGTCTTATCCTCGGAAGAAGCTAATTTGACTGCCTCTCCGTAAATAGATGCTTCCTGATATGCTTTCTTTGCCCACTGTCCTGTTACAATGTAGCCTGCTTTTTTGTTTTTCATCAGGTTCATCGGTATCATAGCAAACTGCTGGGATGCACCGCCCTGTAAAAACAGCACTTTATAATTGTCAGGAATATTCATTAAATCTCTTAAATCCTGCTCTGCCTCTTTGATGATGTTATCATATACTTTAGATCGGTGGCTCATTTCCATTACGGACATACCGCTTCCCTTATAATCTAACATCTCGTCCGCAGCTTCTTTTAACACTTCCTCCGGTAATACTGCCGGTCCTGCAGAAAAATTGTATACTCTGCTCATTTTAATTCCTCCTATTTTATCCCATTTTCTATTTACTGACTGCATGGCCACCAATGCCTTACATTTTCCTGCCCTGCAGTAAATTACTTTACTCTTTCTCTAAATCCTCTCCTGTAAAAGAAGAACTGATTGCTGCTCCCGGTGCAACCATCGGCCATACCTTATCATCACAATCAATAATGCAGTCGATGAGTACCGGTGTTTTAGATTCCAATGCCAGCTGCAGTGCTTTTTTAAATTCCTCCTGCGTGGTAGCACGATATCCGGTTGCTCCCATTGCCTCTGCTAATTTCACAAAATCCACGCCATCATCTAAAACGGTTGCAGAATATCTCTTTTCATAGAATAAATCCTGCCACTGGCGAACCATTCCAAGCACATGATTATTGACTACAATTTCAATCAGCGGAAGTTCTTCCCGGACTGCCGTGGCAATCTCGTTCATATTCATACGGAAACAGCCGTCTCCTGCAATATTAATCACCTGTTTATCCGGGTTGGCAATCTGTGCTCCGATTGCTGCTCCAAGTCCATATCCCATGGTTCCTAATCCGCCGGAAGAAAGATAGGTTCTCGGCTTTGCATATTGATAGTACTGTGCAGCCCACATCTGGTGCTGTCCTACCTCTGTGACAATGACCGCATCCCCCTTTGTGACACGATATACTTCTTCAATCACAAACGGACCGCTTAAGCCTTCCTTCGGATAAGTCATTGGATATTTCTCTTTCAATTCCATCATATGAGAAATCCATGCTTCATGTTTCTGCTGCTCTAACTTTCCATTGATTTTCTTTAAAATTTCTTTTAAATCGCCAATGACACAGGCATCTACCTGAATATTTTTATTAATCTCCGCTGCATCCACATCAAACTGCAGAATTTTTGCCTGATTTGCAAATTTCTTCGCATTTCCAAGCACACGGTCTGAGAAACGGACACCTAAAGCTATCAGTAAATCACAATCACTGACACCCAGATTAGATGCCTTTGTACCATGCATACCAAGCATTCCGGTGTAAAGTTCTTTTGTTCCGTCAAAAGCTCCTTTTCCCATCAAGGTATCACAGACCGGTGCATCCACCTTCTGTACAAATTCTGCCAGCTCCACCGAAGCGCCGGAAATGACGGCTCCGCCGCCCACAAATATGTAAGGCTTTTTGGCACTTTTTATCATATCAAGAGCTGTATTAATATCCTCTTCCCGAATGGTATCTGTCACTGCCGGTATCGGCTCCGGCTTTTTAAAGGTATATTCTGTCTTTGCCGCTGTGACATCCTTCGGGATATCCACCAATACCGGTCCCGGTCTGCCTTTCATGGCAATCTTAAAGGCACGGCGGATGGTATCTGCTAATTTATTAATATCCTTTACAATAAAATTATGTTTGGTAATCGGGGTAGTGATACCCGCTATATCTATTTCCTGAAAGCTGTCTTTTCCTAACAGCGGCACAGTTACATTACATGTAATTGCCACCATCGGAACGGAGTCCATGTATGCGGTTGCAATTCCGGTTACTAAATTGGTTGCTCCCGGGCCGGAGGTTGCAAAACACACACCTACTTTTCCCGTACTTCTGGCATAACCGTCTGCAGCATGGGAAGCTCCTTGTTCATGGGAAGTTAAGACATGACGTATCTCGCCCTTGTGCTTATATAATTCGTCATTAACATTTAAAATTGCTCCGCCGGGATATCCGAATACGGTATCTACCCCCTGCTCCTTCAAACATTCGATGACAATTTGGGCACCTGTCAACTGCATGTTACCTGATTCCTCACTTTCCTCTTGTATCATATTCTTTTTAATCTAAAGTTTTTGGAAGTTCTAAAATAGCTCCTCTGTTTCCTGATGTCACTAAGGAAGCATAGCGTTTTAAGTAACCGGAGGTTACTTTCGGCTCTCTCGGCTGCCATTTTGCTTTTCTTGCTGCCATCTCTTCATCAGAAACTGCTACCTCTAAGGTCATTTCAGGAATATTGATTTTGATGATATCTCCCTCTTCTACCAGCGCAATCGGGCCACCTACAGCTGCTTCCGGTGAAACGTGCCCGATGGAAGCACCACGGCTTGCTCCTGAGAAACGTCCATCAGTAATCAGTGCTACAGAAGAACCTAATCCCATACCTGCGATAGCTGAGGTCGGGTTTAACATTTCGCGCATACCAGGGCCTCCCTTTGGTCCTTCGTAACGAATGACAACCACATCCCCTGCCACAATTTTGCCACCTTTAATCGCTGCAATGGCATCCTCTTCACAATCAAAAACTCTTGCCGGACCTTCATGCACCATCATCTCGTCACAAACTGCGGAACGTTTTACCACGCTGCCATCCGGTGCTAAATTACCTTTTAATACGGCAAGACCGCCTGTTTTACTGTATGGATTATCAACCGGGCGGATAACCTCAGGATTTTTATTGACTGCATCTTTGATGTTCTCTCCTACCGTCTTTCCTGTAACAGTCATACAATCGGTATGTAACAGTCCGATATCTGCTAACTCTTTCATTACAGCATAAACACCGCCTGCCTCGTTTAAGTCCTCCATGTAGGTCGGGCCTGCCGGAGCTAAGTGACAAAGGTTCGGTGTCTTCTCACTAATTGGATTTGCAAATGCGATATCAAAATCAAATCCGATTTCATGGGCAATTGCCGGAAGATGAAGCATACTGTTTGTGGAACATCCCAATGCCATATCTACCGTTAGGGCATTTAAAATCGCATCCTTTGTCATAATATCCCTCGGACGAATATCTTTACGATACATCTCCATTACCGCCATACCGGCATGTTTTGCTAATTTAATACGTTCAGAATAAACCGCCGGAATGGTTCCGTTTCCGCGAAGTCCCATACCAAGTGCCTCAGTCAGGCAGTTCATGGAGTTTGCGGTATACATACCGGAGCAGGAACCACAGGTCGGACATACTTTTTCTTCGTATTCTCTTACTTCTTCCTCGGTCATGGTGCCTGCTGCATAGGAACCCACTGCCTCAAACATAGAAGAAAGGCTTCGTTTCTGTCCTTTCACGTGACCGGCTAACATCGGACCACCGGATACAAATACGGTAGGTACGTTGATACGTGCTGCTGCCATCAAAAGTCCCGGTACGTTTTTATCACAGTTTGGAACCATGACTAAAGCATCAAACTGATGTGCTAATGCCATACATTCGGTGGAGTCTGCAATCAAATCTCTGGTAACTAAGGAATATTTCATTCCCACATGTCCCATTGCAATACCATCGCAGACTGCGATTGCCGGAAATACCACCGGTACACCGCCGGCTTCTGCAACACCAAGTTTTACAGCATTGACAATTTTATCTAAGTTCATATGCCCCGGTACAATCTCATTGTAGGAACTGACAATACCGACCATCGGTTTTTTCATTTCTTCTTCTGTGAAGCCTAACGCATTGAAAAGACTTCTGTGAGGTGCCTGCTGCATCCCTGCTTTTACATTATCACTTTTCATATTTTTTATCCTTTCCCTATCTATTTTGTCATATACGTACACCGTTTTCACGTTTTATACACGTTCTGCGATTAAATCTCCCATTTTTACGGTTCCCACCTGTGTCACCAAAGCTTTTTTCTGCTCTTCCTGCGGCATAATGTCGATGGTACGGTATCCCTCTTTTAATACCTGTTTTACCGCTGCCTCAATGGCATCCGCCTCTTTGTCTAAATCAAAGGTATAACGGAGCATCATAGCTGCACTTAAAATCGTTGCGATTGGATTTGCAATTCCTTTTCCTGCAATATCCGGTGCAGAACCGCCGCTCGGCTCATAAAGTCCAAATTTTGTATCATTTAGACTGGCACTTGATAACATTCCGATAGAACCTGTCACCATGCTCGCCTCATCTGATAAAATATCTCCAAACATGTTCTCGGTTAAAATAACATCAAACTGTTTCGGGTCTTTTACCAACTGCATCGCACAGTTGTCTACTAACATATGCTCATAAGTTACTTCCGGGTAATTTGCTGCCACCTCTTCCACGACTTTTCTCCAGAGTCTTGAAGAATCTAACACATTTGCCTTATCCACACTGGTAACTTTCTTTCTTCGTTTCATGGCAATGTCAAAACCGCGCTTTGCAATCCTTCTGATTTCGTTTTCATTGTAAGTCAGGGTATCGGTAGCTGTCATAACCCCGTCCACTGCTTCTGTTTTTCTTTCTCCGAAATAAAGTCCGCCGGTAAGCTCCCTCATAATCATCATATCAAATCCGTCTCCGATGATATCGTCACGAAGCGGGCAGGCTTCTTTTAATTCTTCATATAAATAAGCCGGTCTTAAATTTGCAAATAAATTCAGGGATTTCCGAAGTTTTAACAGTCCTGCCTCCGGTCTTAATTCCGGTGCTAACTTATACCAGGGAGAGGTTGCTGTATTGCCACCAATAGAGCCCATCAATACCGCATCAGATGCCTTTGCTGCAGCAATCGCCTCGTCGGTTAAAGGTACACCGGTAGCATCGATAGAACATCCTCCCATTAAAATCTCTTCATAATGAAAGATATGCTGATATTTCTCTCCGATTTTGTCTAATATCTTTTTTGCTTCCGCTACAATCTCAGGGCCAATTCCGTCACCTGAAATTACGCCAATTTTACATTCCATGTCTAATCCCTCTTTCCTGATATGCTGCCCGATTCCCTTGCTTCCTTTTGAGATTAAAGTGGGCAAACCAACTTCTGTTCCCCTTTTTCCTCAATCTTAAGGAGCTTAAACACTTTGCTGCGCCGTGCGTGGTTGCTTTAGCGACATCATATTTCTCCCACGAATGTGCAGCACGCTTATAAGGAAGCGCAGACAGTATGTATAAAACCTATAATAATGTATCAGAAGAAACATTGCAACCTTTGATTCTATTTTTCTTTTTTATGTCTTTTATAAGTATGAGTTATAATAAGGTTATTTACCATTACTTAATAATATAGACTTGCGGACTACTGCAAAAAACCATGTCAAAACCGGAAAATAATTCTCCCGTTTCTGACATGGTCTTTTCTTCTCTGCCCCTAAAACTACTTATTGATTTCCAAGCTCATATAACTGCCGAAATTGTCCTCCGTCCTCCAAAAGCTGATCAAAAGTTCCTTTTTCCACAATATTTCCTTTTTCCAGGACTAAAATCTCATCACATTTCTGCAGATTCTCTTTATTATAATGATGTGTTATCATAATTACCGTAATTTCCGGCATATCCAATACGGTTTTTTCTATCTGATATGCCATCTTATTGTCCAGACTGGATGTAGCTTCATCCAGCACCCATAGGTTACGCTGGTGTAAAAAAGCCCTTGCAATGGAAATTCTCTGTTTTTCACCACCAGAAAGATTCGCTCCCCCCTCTTTCAACACGGTTTCCAGTCCATTGTCCAATCTCTGCAATACAGCTTCCAAGCCAGCTTTTCTAACGGCTTTTAACACCTCCTCATCTTTATACTCATGATACAGCGTGATATTATTTCGGAAGGTATCCTCAAATATAAATACATTCTGCGGAATAACCGCCATCTGTTCCATTACCGCCTTCACAGGTATCTGCTTCATATCCGTCTTATCCAGTTCAATATCTCCCTGATAATTGTTATAATATCGAAGAAGGAGCTTTGCCAATGTGGATTTTCCGCTACCGCTTCCGCCTACAAGTGCATACCGTTTTCCATTTTCAAATGCAGCATTTGCCTGATGCAGTACTTCCCTCTCTGTCTCAGGATAAGAAAAGCTTACATTTTTAAGTTCTATCTTCTCATGAAATTCTGCACAGGGAACCTCCTGCTCTTCTTTTTGTCCTTCTATTTCCGCAAATACTTTCCGACAAACCGGCTTTCCCGACTTTATCTCTACCATAGATTCTATCGCAGTACACATAGCTCCAATCACGCTGCTGCTAAGGGCAATCACCACTGTCAAAAAAGAGATGCTGATTTTTCCATACAAAGTCATTATTCCTGCAGACACAATTGTCAATATTTGAAACGTTAAAACAATGTCCTGGGTTATCCCGCCAACTGTCCCCTGTGCAAACTGGCTTTCAAATTTTTTCTGCCCAAATCTGCGGTTTTCCTGCAAGTACCTCTTTATTATATTCTTTTCTGCTTGATAATTTTTGATTACTTCAAAACCGTGAAAATCATCGTTGATGGTCGTATTGTGTTTTGCCGCTTCATTCATGTGTTCCATATTCGATTTTTCCAATACCTTTTGCGCCAAAAGTGGAACCGCCGTCCCTAAAATTCCTATAAGCAGTAGCAATACACCCACTACCACATTCTGCCAAAAAGCATAAAACAGGGAAAACAGTATCTCTTCTATCTGTTTTATCAAAATAAAATATGCCATTCCTGTCGTTTCCACCACTTGTAAATCATTATGAAAGAGGGAAGTATAATAGCTCGTATTCTGCTTATAGTAGGCAGTTACATCTTTATTCAAAATACTTCCAAACAAATCCTGCCGGATTTCAGACATTATCTTCATAGAAAATTTATTTTTTACGTACATATAAAGGGTAACAATCAATGCCATTCCAATGAAAAAGATAAGTGTCATAAAAAACATGTTTTTTATCCTGTCTTTTTCTCCTGCAACTACAATCTCTGTAATATATTGAATGCAAAAGGTAGAAAATACCCCCAGCAATGCGTTCGGTATTCCCACTAGCACAAGCGCCAACACCATCCCCTTATGCTTTTTAATATATTTTTCCATCCTGCTGCCCCCTTAAAAATTTTGTGATTAATACTATCTTCTATCTGAAACGATGCATATCTGCCGTCCATACATAATCTGGCGCACAGCTGCGTCTGACCATATACAATAAATACCTTCTATGATGATATTGCTGTTTCCTTTTCACTGTTTTCTGCAAATGCTGTTCTTACTGTTTTGTTCTTCTAATTTACACAAACACAGACTAATAATGCTCCACTGCCTCCTGCAAGTTTCTCATCTAACAGTTCCATGCTCTGTTTTTCTTCTTCTGTCAACTCAATCATTTCCACTTCTGCAAATTTCCCGTTTAATTCTTTTTTCTCATAAGCACAGACGCAACACACTGATGACAAAAATTTCTTCCTTGTCTTCTGTTGATATGTTCATCATAATACCTTCATCTAAAAAAACCATGTCAGAAACGGAAAAAAATGTTTTTCCGTTTCTGACATGGTCTTTTTGATAATTTAGCGCTATTCTTAATAAAAAAATTAAAAAGGAAGGTTTATGCAAATATACAACATAGATTATTCTATTTTTTCATGAAAATATTGCTCGTAAAAATCTCCTGTAATTTTCTTATCAAGTTCATCATGTCGTGCAGCGCACAAAAAATATGTCTGTCTTATGTATTCTTTACACACTTCTATTTCTTCTTCCCCCTCTTCTCCCCTTTCAATCAGTTTCAGCTTATTCCATGCAATTTCAAACAAGGCAAAATGAATAGCGGGTGCATAGGAATATTTTTTTGCTTTTGGCAGTACCTCATAACATAATTCCATAGATTTATGTATCTCCCCCACTGCGCCATAATATTTCGACAAATTTGCCATGATAATGATTTCCTCTTCCTCCCACTCCGCCATATATTCCTGGCGCAGACTGCGAAGCAGCATCTCACAAATTGCTATGCTTTTCTCCGCCTCATTTGCCTGTCCATATGCTACCGCCAGGCGTTTCAGTAATATTATCTCCTGCTGCCGGAACGGATACACCACTTCACTATCAGTATACTTTTTATACCCCGGTATAGCCTCCTGTGCAAGCTGCTCCAATTCTCGTACCAGTTCTTCCTTTGAAATTCGTTTCATATAATAATCAAGAAACCTGCTTTCCCTTTTTACATACTGCTGCGTAGACAGATTATCTCCCGCCAGCAGCTTTATCCGACTCATATAAACGTCTGCTGCTTCAAAATCATGCTTTGCCATAGCATCCTCAAAATACTCCTTCTCCTGAATCAGTTCCATATCAGCACTTAAGCAGACCGCATAATTTTTTTCCGTGGAAAGATTCATCTTTTCCATTAACTGCTGGTAGATTTCCCTCTTAATTTTTGTCCTTCCATTTTCTATCCTGGAAAGTGTTTCTGCCGAGCAAATCCCCTCGCTTAATTCTTCCTGTGTCATTTTCCTTGCCATTCTTGACAACCTTATGACATCTCCCATTCTATAGTTTGCCATACTGCATCTCACCGCCATATTCTTTTATTTCTGCAAGCAACTCCTTCTCTTCCGTTATCACAGCAGTATAATATGCCATTTTTATCTCCTCCCGATACTGCCCGATATACTCTGTTTTTTCTTCCGTCTTTTCCCATTTTTTTACTGTAAACAGGCGTTCCATTGCTTTCGCTTTCTCAAAATGAAGCTCTGCTAACCCTGTCAGTTTCCTGCTCTCTGCAATTTGACGGATTGCCATATCCAGATATGCCATAAACTTTTCGTCATCCCGTCTGATTTTTTGTACTTGAAGCAGCTCCATTGAAATATGGATTTTTGTGCGTTCCCTCACTTTTTTCGAATCATATTTTTCAATAAAATTCAGCATTTTCAGCAATTCTTTCTCTTTCCATGCCGTATCTTTTTCATATTTCACCAACAGAAAAACCAGTTTCAATTCTACTTCACTGTATAATTCAAATTTTTTGCCGTTTCTGCCATATTTGGGTTTTGTCAGTTCAATCGCCTCTTTTAACAACGCAGCTATCCCATCCTCCGGTGCATTCCTTTTTCGCATACACATTGCTTCCACGTAGGAACAAAATTGTTCGTGAACCTTCTGTTTCTGCGGCATTAAAGTCCGATATCTTTCCAAAAGTTCCTCTATCCCGCCATACCTGTCCTCTTCTATTCTTCTGCTCATCTCCGTCCTCAGCAGAAACAACTGATAATCTTCCTCATTCAAAAACAATTCAAACTCTAATACCTGCTTTCCAATTCTCGCAAGCAACGTCTCACTGACCAATGAATCAGCTTCCCGATATCCCTGTTCCATACGAAACAACGTCGTTGCAGAACAGATTCCCTCACATATCTCAGCCAAAGGCAAATGATACTTTTTCCGATAATACGACAACACCACACCTATTGTATTAATTTTCATTGGATTGCGCACTTCCTTACATACTACAAAATCATTCCGATTTCACACTTTCGGTTCTCCGGCTCTCTTGCTTACCCTATTCCTCCAAACAATTTCAGATACAGCGAATACACCATCGGCACCACATACACCACCAGCAGGCAGCCTGCAAACACCAGCATAAACACCACCAGCGCCCCATAGGAAAGCCCGTGATAAATTTTCCCAATCACATTATCTGCTTTTTTTATCCTTGCTAACGCCGCCCACAAAGCCAGCACCACCACTGCCAGTATGGTAACCGCCGCCCCTTTCTTTAATCCCCTTGGTATATATACCAACAGAATTTCATTCTCGCCGGGCTTTAGCTGCACCATCATCAGATTTCCATACAATGTAGCAATTCCCTCTTCACTGCCATTGATATTGCATTTCCAGCCACCATCCGCATTGACAGGCAGCACCAAAAACTCCTCCTGCTCTGCCGTAGCCGTTATTTTGCAGATACTTTTTCCAAGTTCGTAAGAAACAGCAGCCTCCCTGCTCTCTGCAACACTACTTGTAAATGCTTCCATATCTAGAATTCCAAACTGTATCTGTTTCGGAATGCCGGTATCATAACAGGTCTGATGAATTTCCACAGTCACCTCTTCCCCTTTAAAATAGCCTAACGTCAAAATACCATTGTTGCAATCGGAAAGATAGGTTGTCCCCTGCAAATCCGTATAGCCCGGAACCGGCAGTTTTTTCCCATTGACAAAAATCTCTGCCCCGGAAAGTTCTTTCGAATAAAGATATAAGATTCCTTCTTTTTCCACCGGTATCCGATAAGTTAAAGTTTCACTTGCCTTCTCATCCGCAAAGGTTTCCGTCCATACCGTAAAGAAATCTTCTCCAAAAAGAGCCTTAGACAGTTTATTCTGATTTTCAAACACATTCCCTGAAATATTCCAGTCCTGTTTACGGTAAGCATCTAACTCCAAACGCAGTGGTGTCTCATAGACATAATTATTACGAAAAACCGTAAAATGCTCCGTCTCTCCATAAATTTCATATAATTCTTCATCCATCTGCTCTGCCAGCCCTGACTGTCGGTTAATCACCGTATATTCATATCCAAGCAGTGCATCAGAAAACAGAGTTCCCCCCGTATCGCTCATCCTCGTCCATATCTGAGAATATCCAAGTGCTCTTTGTAAGGTAATCTGCTCCTCCGTCATAAGATGAAGATAGTTAGAGTAAGAGGATACTCCGGCAATCAATGGATAGTTGCTGTCTAGCGAAGCATCTGCGATTTTGACCTTATGAAATACATCACTTTTCTCTGCCAGCACCTCTCTGATTTCCTCTGCATCCCGGACAAAGTCCACTTCTCTGCCATGAAGATTAGTGCTCATAAGCATTATTCCAAGTCCTAACGTCAGCGCACACCATGTAGTAAGAACTACACCGATATAGATGCTCCTTCTACAGTCTGCCTGTAATATGCGCCTCTCCATATATCGCTCGAATGCCATGACAATCACAGCAAAAATCATCATGTAACCGTGACGCATCGGGAAACACATATACGTCCCTTTATGCCACATCAGATTCACTGCCTCGACTGCTACCGGAAGCACCATCAAAATCACCAGATAGCTCTGCCAGAGGCATTCACGCGTTTTTCTTGTGGTGACAATCAGATATACGAACGGAATACTTACTCCAAGCAACATCATCCACTTTGCCTGCGGATCCATTCCCTGTTGGCGCAGCAACCAGAAATAGCCGCTCTCCCCTGTATATTCTTCTCCCGACAACCGGAAAGAATTTAACATTCCTATCGCTGCCGGCAAAAAAACAATGGCAGATAACCCCAGTGAAAGAAGAGAGGTCAGTCCGAATTTTAAAATTCCTTCTTTATTGATTTTCTGTTCTTTCCGCAGTAGAAAAAAATAACCGCCGGCAAAAAATATCAGGAAGAAGCAGGTCATATAAGCCTGCGGAATATTGATAATGAAAATCAATGTCAGGCAGCAGACATAACCTACAGTGTGTTTTCCCGGTTTCCAGCCCCTCTCTTTTTCCTCCATCTCCATAAGATAATAAATCAAAATCGGGAAAATTGCTGCCACATCCGGCCATCCCATTCCGTAATACTGAAAGGTATAACCGCTAAGGGCATAAGCGGTACTGCCTGCCACAATCATAAGCATTTCTTCTATATATAGTCTACCGCCTTTTTTCTCCCTGCATTTCTGCAAAAAGAAACACATGGAAAGTCCCATTACCACCAACTTTATCAGAATAAAAAAGGTCATAAACCGTTGTATCTGGTCACGCTTCACCAACAAAAGCAGCAGATTAAAGGGACTTATCAGAGAAAACTGGGATGCCGCCCCTGCAAAATTATTGCCGCCTGCCACTTTCCAGTCAAACAGCAAACTTCCCTTTCCATGTAAAAAATCCCATACATGATAATAGCCGGGCACCCACTGACTGCCAAAATCCACAGTATCTATCGTGTTGCTTCCAAAAGGAAAAATTCGTTTTATGGCGCACAAAATCAAAAACAGCGTGCAAATTACAAATGCCGTACTCAGGTATATTCTCACCTTTTTCCATTTTTCATTTCGAACTTTTATCCGCATTTTTTCCATTCCTAACCTCACAAAACCTTCTATTATCATAAACTATGAGAAACACGCGGTGCTCGTTTCTCAAGTTATTGCAGTGCTCGCGTAAATAAGTCAAAAACCTGTTATGTGGAATTTCTTCATCATAACAGGTTTCTAACATACACATTTCTATTTTTCTGCTGCTGTTTCCGGTTTCTCTACATCCGAAATAGCTGCCTTCTGCATCGGAATACGACAGTTCTTGTTGCTTCCAAATTCTACAATTACCGTATCATCATCAATATCAATCACGGTTCCGTAAAATCCGCTGGTTGTTAAAACCGTATCTCCAACTGCTAACTCAGACAACATGGAAGTCTTTTTCTGCTGTTCTTTTTTCTGCGGACGAATCATAAAGAAATACATAAACGCAAATAAAATCACTAACCAGAGAATCATTCCACCCCATCCTGCGGCGCTTGCTCCTGCTGTTGCGGCATCTGCTAATATTGCTAACATTCTTTTTTCCTCCTAACGGGTATTCATTTTCCGGCCACACCTCATATTTTTCATCGCAGCCGGAGACTAAAGTCCATTGTACACAAAACAAACGGTTTCGGCAAGTCTTTCTACTAATTTTTCCCGAAATCCATAACGATTTCACATTTTTTTAAGAAATTACCCCGTCTTCCTTTATTTTCCTGCCGCTTCCTTCTCTCTGTTTATCTGCCCCATGTTATAAAGTTTTTCTTCTTTATAAGAATGGAAATTTCCGGCATCTAACGCATCTCTGATTTCCTCCATCATCGTATTGTAAAAATAGAGGTTATGCAGTACACAAAGACGCATACCAAGCATCTCTTTTGCCTTTAACAGATGGCGGACATATGCCCTGCTGTAGCGACGGCAGGTCGGACACCCACAGCCTTCCTCTATAGGACGCATATCCTTTTCATATTTCTGATTAAAGAGATTGATTTTTCCCTGATTGGTATACACATGACCATGACGACCGTTTCTGCTCGGATAAACACAGTCAAAGAAATCCACGCCACGCTCCACAGCTTCTAAAATATTTGCCGGAGTTCCCACTCCCATCAAATAAGTAGGTTTGTTCACCGGAAGATAAGGTACTGTTTCATCTAAGATATGATACATTTCCTCATGACTCTCACCAACTGCAAGACCGCCCACTGCATAACCATCTAAATCCATCTCAGCAATCCTTTTTGCATGTTCAATCCGAATATCTGGGAAAATTGCCCCCTGATTAATGCCAAACAGCATCTGATGCTTATTTACCGTATCCTCTAAAGAGTTCAGACGTTTCATCTCCGTTTTGCACCGCTCTAACCACCGTGTTGTCCGTGCCACGGAATTTTCCACATAGGCGCGGTCTGCTAATGCCGGTGCACACTCATCAAATGCCATAGCAATCGTGGAACCTAAATTAGACTGTATCTGCATACTTTCTTCCGGTCCCATGAAAATCTTTGCTCCGTCAATGTGGGAATTAAAATAAACGCCCTCCTCCTTGATTTTCCGAAGTCCTGCTAAGGAAAACACCTGAAATCCGCCGGAATCTGTTAAAATCGGACGATCCCAGGACATAAATTTATGAAGTCCTCCCATCTCTTTGATTAACGTATCTCCGGTTCTTACGTGAAGATGATAGGTATTTGACAATTCCACCTGACACTTGATATTCTCTAAATCCTCAGTGGAAACAGCTCCTTTGATGGCTGCCACCGTACCTACATTCATAAATACCGGTGTCTGGATATCTCCGTGAACGGTATGGAACACACCTCTTTTGGCTCTTCCTTCCTGTTTTAATAATTCATACATTTTTATTTCTGTCCTCATTTCTTTTTTATAAATTTATGTTCCTGCTGCAAACTAATTTTCTTTTGTCAAATTTTCTAATATTTCAAAATATTCCTCAAAGGTCTTTTTACAACATCCGGGATTATCGATGATAATGCCATCCGCCCGAAGTCCTAACAAAGAAAATGCCATTGCCACCCGGTGATCCTCATAAGTCTCAATCACAGCAGCTTTCGGCTGTCCCGGGAAAATCGTGATTGCCGACTGCTCCTCCGCACAGCAGATACCCGCTTTTCCAAGTTCCGTCGCCATCGCATGAAGCCTGTCTGATTCCTGTAATCTGATATGCCCAATACCGGTAATTCTTACTTTGGAATTAGCATAAGGTGCAATCGCCGCTAAAGTCAGCGCCTGATCGGAAAAGTCATTCATATTTATTTCAATGCCCTTAAGTCCATCCACAGCAGGCCCTGATACCCGGATGCCTTGTTCTTCTTCCTCCACTTTACATCCCATCTGATGAAGTACCTCTAAAAATTTCATATCTCCCTGACTGTTATCAGAATGGACATTTTTTACTAAGGCACTGCCACCGGTAATTGCTGCCGCACCGTAAAAATAGCACGCCGCAGATACATCCGGCTCTATCCGGTAATAAAGTCTGCCATAGGAAGCCCCGGCAGGAACACAGTAATTTTTCCCGTCAAACGCCACTGTAACTCCTGCATTCTCTAACATCTTCCGTGTGATTCGGATATAGGAACCATCCGTTTTCTCACTGGTGATATGAATATCAATTCCCTGTTTTACCATAGGAGAAACTAAAAGCATGGCACTTAAAAACTGGGTACTTTTGCTGATATCAAGCTCTAAATAAAGCCTGCCTGCCACATTTTCTTTCTGCTGTCCAAAAGAATTTTCTCCTGCTTTTCCTTCTATCCACCGGCATCCCCTGATTTGAACAGGCAAGTTTCCCTCCTGTTCTAAATAGGTAATCTTAGCGCCAAGTCCCTCTAATAAATCAAACAACGGTTTCATGGGGCGCTTTTTCATCTGCTCCGATGCCTGTATCGTGTAAATTCCATCCGAAAGACCGAGCATGGCGGTCAAAAATCTTGCCGCCGTCCCAGCGCTTCCCACATAAATCTCCGCTTCTTTTTGGGGAATGTTTCCGTTACATCCGATAACAGAGACTTTTTTTTCGTTTTCATCAATACGAAGTTCAAAACCTAACGACTGTAAGGAACTCAAGAAATAACGGGAATCGTCGGAAAAAAGGACTCCCTCTAATTCCACTCTTCCTTCTGTCAGTGCTGCCATCAAAAGCGCACGGTTTGTCATACTCTTTGACCCCGGCACCTCCACTTCCCAATGAATAGGGTTGTCTATTTTCTTTACAAGATACTGTTCTCCCATGAAAATCTCCCGTCTGTTTTTAAAATATCTTAAGCTATATTAACATATTCTTATTGTCACGGAAAGTCAAATCTTTTATAATGTTTAATAACTGTTTAGAAGAGTAAAATAGTTACATAAAATACGGAGGACATGATTTATGGCAGGATCATCTTTTGGAAATATATTTCGCATTACAACGTGGGGAGAATCCCACGGAAAGGGATTAGGCGTCGTGGTGGACGGATGTCCTGCAGGCTTATCCCTATGCGAAGAAGATATTCAGAAATTTTTAAACCGAAGAAAACCAGGACAATCAAAATATACGACTCCCCGGAAAGAGGATGATGCCGTGGAGATTCTCTCCGGCGTCTTTGAGGGAAAAACCACTGGGACACCTATTTCTCTTGTAGTATACAATAAGAACCAGCAGTCAAAGGATTATAGTGAAATTGCTTCCTACTACCGCCCCGGTCATGCGGATTACACCTTTGATGCCAAATACGGTTTCCGTGACTATCGCGGCGGCGGACGTTCTTCCGGCAGGGAGACCATCGGACGTGTAGCGGCAGGTGCCATCGCCGTTAAAATTTTAAATCAGCTTGGCATTACATTTACTACTTACACAAAATCCATCGGCCCTGTCACGATTTCCGAAAAGAATTTTGACGCTACACAAATCACGGAAAATCCGCTCTATATGCCGGATGCCGAAGCTGCGGAAAATGCAGCCGCTTATTTAGAAGCCTGTATGGCAGAACTTAATTCTTCCGGCGGAACGGTAGAGTGTATCATTCAGGGAATGCCTGTAGGAATCGGTGATCCGGTATTTGAAAAATTAAATGCCAATTTAGCAAAAGCTATTATGTCCATTGGTGCTGTCAAGGGCTTTGAGATCGGTGACGGCTGTGATGTGGCAAAAGCCACCGGACGGACAAACAATGATGCTTTCCGCATAAAAAACGATGGCACTGTTGTAAAATCCACCAATCATGCGGGCGGCATTTTAGGCGGTATGAGTGACGGAAGCGAGATTCTTCTTCGTGCCTCCATCAAACCTACCCCTTCCATTGCTGCAACCCAGCAGACCGTCAACAAATCCGGGGAGGAAATTGATGTCTCCATCAAAGGACGCCACGACCCCATTATTGTTCCAAGAGCCGTTGTTGTCGTAGAGTCTATGGCTGCCATTACTATCGCAGATGCCCTGTTTGCAAATATGAGTGCTAGAATGGATAGCTTGGAGAGATTTTATCAATAACATATGTGAATTTGTAAAAGGACGCAGAAAAAACTTTCCGCGTCCTTTTGTCATATATTTTAACTTCTTCTAATATGCTGATGTGTAAACAAATGATCCGAACAGTACTCATAGTTTCCTTCACATTTTGAACAGAAACGGAACTCTAAAGTCGGGTCATCTAACTCTGTCCTGCCGCAAACAGCACACTTATGCTTTGTGATGCCTGAGCCGGGACGAGGCTGTCTCATCTGTGCCTTAAACTGCTGCCTGCGGTGCACCTCGTGAGGCGAATAACGTTTCAGATTTCTCGTAGACAGGAAAAATACAATAAAGCTAAGCAGGGACATCACAATGGAGACACGTCCTGACCAACTGTTCACAACAAAATGATAAACAATCAGCACTCCATAGACAATCGCCATCCATTTCATCTTGATTGGAATAATAAAGTACAGTAACACCTGCATATCCGGATACATCACCGCAAATGCGAGGAAAATGGACATATTAATATAATTCACACTAAAACCATAGCTCATAGTTGCAGACATCTGAGCTGCTAAAGCCGGTGCTGCCAAAAAGATATCAAAATTCATCAGATAATAGATACCATACAATATAAATGCACCAATAACCGTAAAGATAATTCCACTGAAAATATAGACATTAAAACGGAAAGTACCCCAGGTTCTCTCTAACGTCGTACCAAGCTGATAATAAAACATCGCCATAATTAGCAGAAAAATAAGATTTGTCTCTGTAGGCATAAGTATCCATGTAACTAAACGCCATATCTGCCCATGTAAAATATGATACGGGCTTAAGGTCAGCATATTTAAAATTCCGGGACTTACCGCATATAATAAAAACCCGATTGTATAAGCACCTATCAACCACACAATCAAATTTGGAATGGCATATTTACCAAATTTTCGCTCCAATTTATTTAACCAGTTCATATAAAATTAACCTTACCTTTCTTAAAACCACTATGTTTTCAAGTATAGCTATCCGATAAACCTTTGTCAATCCGGGCAGTTTTTCTTCATAAAAAGTTTATATTTTCCTTCGTTTTGCACATTGTGTTTTGTAAAATCCTGTCGTATAATGAACTTTGTTTAGCGTCATCGACGCATAATATAAATAAGAAGAAACTTATTTTACATATTGTTCTGACTACAGTCAGACACCTGGAGGAAATTTATGGAAAATCAAACACTTCACAAACTTGGAATTGATATCGGTTCCACCACTGTCAAAGTGGCTGTTCTTGACGAACAGGACAACCTTCTCTTTTCCGATTATGAGAGACATTTCGCCAATATCAGAGAAACTCTTTCCGATTTAATCGAAAAGGCTTTTTCAAAATTAGGCGACAGAAAGGTTGCTCCCATGATTACCGGCTCCGGCGGTCTTACTCTGGCAAAACACTTACATATTCCTTTTGTACAGGAGGTTATCTCCGTCTCCACCGCATTGCAGCATTATGCTCCTCAAACGGACGTTGCCATTGAGCTTGGCGGTGAAGATGCCAAAATTATCTATTTTGAAGGCGGTAATGTAGAGCAGCGCATGAACGGTATCTGTGCCGGCGGTACCGGTTCCTTCATTGACCAGATGGCTTCTCTTATTCAGACAGATGCCTCCGGCTTAAATGAGTATGCCAAAGATTACAAAGCCATTTATCCTATCGCTGCCCGCTGCGGTGTATTTGCCAAAACGGACATCCAGCCTCTGATCAATGAAGGGGCTACCAGAGAGGATTTATCTGCCTCTATTTTTCAGGCAGTCGTAAACCAGACTATCAGCGGTCTTGCCTGTGGAAAACCTATTCGCGGTCATGTAGCTTTCTTAGGCGGCCCACTCCACTTTTTATCCGAGTTAAAGGCAGCTTTTATCCGTACCTTAAATCTGGATGACGAACATGCCATTACCCCGGAAAATTCCCACTTGTTTGCTGCCATTGGTTCCGCTCTAAATTATAAAGAAGAAAACACCACTACCTTAGCCGATTTAAGAGAACAGCTTAAATCCGACATCCATATGGAATTTGAGGTAGCGCGTTTAGAGCCATTATTTAAAGACCAGGCAGAATACGACGCTTTCCGTGCCCGCCATGACGGTCATAACGTAAAATCAGCAGATTTATCCATCTATGAAGGAAATTGTTACTTAGGTATCGATGCTGGTTCCACCACCACAAAAATTGCTCTGGTAGGTGAAGACGGCTCCCTGCTCTATTCCTTCTACAGTAACAACAACGGAAGTCCCCTCTCTACTGCAATTCGTTCCATCAAGGAGATTTACGAGAAACTTCCTGCAAATGCCCATATTGTGCATTCCTGCTCCACCGGCTACGGTGAGGCTTTATTAAAGGCAGCCTTAATGCTTGACGACGGGGAAGTAGAAACCGTAGCGCATTATTACGCTGCTGCCTTCTTCAATCCTGATGTAGATTGTATCTTAGATATTGGCGGTCAGGATATGAAATGTATCAAAATCAAAAACCAGACCGTTGACAGCGTACAGCTAAATGAGGCATGTTCCTCTGGCTGTGGTTCTTTTATTGAGACTTTCGCAAAATCCTTAAACTTTTCCGTACAGGATTTCGCAAAAGAGGCGCTTTTTGCCCAAAATCCGATTGATCTTGGAACCCGCTGTACCGTATTTATGAATTCTAAGGTAAAACAAGCGCAGAAAGAAGGCGCTTCCGTTGCGGATATTTCCTCCGGTCTTGCTTACTCTGTCATCAAAAACGCCTTGTTTAAAGTAATTAAACTCTCTGATGCTAGCGAACTTGGAAAAAACATCGTGGTACAGGGAGGTACTTTCTACAATGATGCAGTACTCCGCAGCTTTGAGAAGATTTCCGGCTGTGAGTGTGTCCGCCCGGATATCGCAGGAATCATGGGAGCATTCGGTGCTGCATTAATTGCAAGAGAACGCCACGAGGAGAATTACAAGACCTCTATGCTCTCCATTGAGGAAATTAACAATTTAACCTTTGATACCAAGCTGACCCGCTGTCAGGGATGTACCAACCACTGTCTGCTCACCATTAACCGTTTCTCTGGAAACCGTCAGTACATCACAGGAAACCGCTGTGAGCGTGGTCTTGGAAAAGAAAAGAACAAAGAAAATATACCAAACCTGTTTGAATACAAGAATAAGCGTCTCTTTAACTACACACCGTTAACTGCCGCAGAAGCAACCCGAGGCAGTGTGGGTATTCCAAGAGTCTTAAATATGTATGAGAACTATCCGTTCTGGGCAACCTTCTTTAAAAAGTTAGGTTTCCAGGTGATATTATCTCCCCAGTCCACCCGTAAGATTTACGAACTGGGTATTGATTCCATTCCAAGTGAATCCGAGTGCTATCCTGCAAAACTCGCCCACGGACATGTAACCTGGCTCATTCATCAGAATGTGGATTTTATCTTTTATCCTTGTGTACCATATGAGCGAAACGAGTTTCCGGATTCTAACAACCATTACAACTGCCCGATTGTCACCTCCTATGCGGAGAATATCAAAAACAATGTAGACGAGATTACCTCCGGTCAGGTGCGTTTTTACAATCCTTTCATGGCATTTACCAGTGAGGAAACCTTATCCAAACAGTTGATTAAAACTTTCACAGCACCAGAATTTGGTATTTCGGAAACAGAAATCCGTGATGCTGTTTCCGAAGGATGGAAAGAATTAGCCGTTGTCCGCATGGAAATGCAAAAGAAAGGGGAAGAAGTCTTAAAATACTTAGAAGAAAACGGAAAACGCGGTATCGTCCTCGCCGGACGTCCTTACCATGTTGACCCGGAAATCAATCACGGTATCCCGGAACTGATTAATTCCTACGGTATTGCGGTACTCACTGAGGACTCCGTTTCCCATTTACACCAGGTAGAACGCCCTCTTATCGTTATGGATCAGTGGATGTATCACTCCAGACTGTATGCTGCGGCAAACTTTGTGAAAACCAGAGAAGATTTAGACTTAATCCAGTTAAATTCCTTCGGATGCGGTCTTGATGCCGTTACCACCGATGCGGTAAACGACATTTTAACCAAATCCGGCAAGATTTACACCTGTTTAAAAATTGATGAAGTCAACAACTTAGGAGCAGCGCGTATCCGTATCCGCTCCCTGCTCTCTGCCATCCGTGTGCGAGAGAAAAAGCAGCAGAAACGAACCATCGTACCTGCCAACTACAACCGAACTATTTTTACCGAGGAAATGAGGAAAAATTACACCATTCTCTGCCCGCAGATGTCACCAATTCACTTTGAATTGTTAGAACCGGCATTCTGCGCCGCAGGCTACAATCTGGTGGTTCCAGATATCCCTAGCCGCGAGTGTGTGGATGTAGGATTGAAATTTGTCAATAACGATGCCTGCTATCCTTCCTTAATCGTAGTCGGTCAGCTAATGAGCGCCGTGATGTCAGGAAAGTATGACATGAGCAAAACTGCCATTCTGATTTCCCAGACCGGGGGCGGCTGCCGTGCCAGCAACTATATCGGCTTTATCCGCCGGGCATTAGAAAAGGTCGGATACACGGATGTGCCTGTTATCTCCGTCAATTTAAGCGGTTTAGAATCAAATCCGGGCTTTAAACTGACTCCGTCACTGATTCAGCACGGACTTTACGCATTAGAATTCGGAGATATTTTCCTCCGTTGCGTCTACCGTACCCGCCCTTATGAAGCAGTTGCGGGCTCTACGAATGCTTTGCACGAAAAATGGAAAAAAGAAGTAATTTCCTTTGTAACTCAGGATAAAATTTTATCCCATCGGAAATTTAAAAATATGTGCCGCGAGATTATCCGCGACTTTGACAATTTGGAACGTCTGGATATCAAAAAACCACGGGTAGGTGTCGTAGGTGAGATTTTGGTAAAATTTCATCCGGCTGCCAACAACGATTTGGTAGGCTTACTGGAATCTGAAGGTGCAGAAGCCGTTGTCCCGGATTTGACAGATTTCCTGCTTTACTGCTTCTACAATACCGGATTCAAGGCAGATAATCTCGGCTTTTCGAAAAAGTCTAAGCGTATGGGACGTCTGGGTATTCATTTCTTTGAATGGCTCAGAGGTGCTGCCAGAGATGAGTTCAAGAAGAGTAAACATTTCGACGCGCCTGCTTACATTGACGATTTAGCAAAATATGCCAGAGAGATTGTCTCTGAGGGTAATCAGACCGGTGAAGGCTGGTTCTTAACCGGCGAGATGTTAGAGTTAATCCACACCGGAACTCCTAACATTGTCTGCACCCAACCTTTCGCCTGCTTGCCAAATCACGTAGTTGGCAAAGGTGTTATTAAGGAACTTCGCCACCGTTATCCAAAATCAAATATTGTCGCCATCGACTATGATCCGGGAGCTAGTGAAGTAAACCAGTTAAACCGTATCAAACTGATGCTTTCTACAGCAAATAAGAATTTGCAGAAAAACTGATTTTATATAAAACATCCCCCGCCGGAAGTGCTACACTCCGGCGGGGGATATGCTTTTTTATTCAATTCTATTCGCCAATTTCCGCCTCATCAAAAAAATCACAAAAATCTCTTCCGGCTTCTGATTCGAAATGATATTCTTCTTCCACACCCTCATAGGAAATCGAAAAACTTCCCTCCATATCCAGATAGGACTGTGCCATAGCAATCGCATCTAAAAATTCTGCCATATCCCCTAAAAACGCCTTTGCATCTTCCGGGTGACTGCAATCCTCCTCTTCTATCGTTTCCTCCACATACAACCGGAGGGTAAAATCCTCCATATCACACTCGTCATCTACATTGGCTGTCTGTAAATAATGATTTGTGCAGTTTACAAACAAATTTTTAAAATAAGATGTCGTAGATAAGATACGGGACTGGGATACATCCTCCGCCTCTAAATAGATTTTGTAAGTAAGTTTCATTGGTTCTGCCATATTCTTTTTCCTTCTCTTTCTGTATATTTACCACAATCAGCCTAGTTTTCTGCTGTCATCACTGTTTTAAACATTACAACAAGTATAAAAAAATTATATTTTCCTGTCAAGAGTAGCGAACCTTCTAAAGCAAATCCGAAAGCGGTGCAAAACGATATCCCATTTCCTCCCACTTTGTCAGCAGTTCATCTAAAATTTCTCCATTCGTCTTAGACGTGCTATGTAGCAAAACAATGGCTCCGGGATGGATTCTTGATAGCAATTTATCAAATGCCTGCTCCTTTGTAGGCTGACTGTCTACATTCCAGTCCACATAGGCAAGACTCCAGAAAAATGTACTGTACCCTAATTTCTGTGCCATTTTGAGGTTCTCCGTACTGTATTTTCCCTGAGGCGGGCGGTAATATTTTATCATGTCTTTCCCTGTAGTCTCCTTATAGAGAGATGACACATCCTCTACCTCTTTTCGAAACGATTCCAAATCCGAAATCGCAGACATATCCGGGTGGTGATAGGTGTGGTTCCCCACAGCATGCCCCTCCTCTGCCATCCGTTTTACAATTTCCGGCGCAGATTCTAAGAAATGTCCCACAACAAAAAAGGTCGCTTTGGCATTATGTTTTTTTAAAGCATCCAATATTGGCTCCGTATTCCCGTTCTCATAGCCACAATCAAACGTAAGATAGATTACTTTTTCCTGACTGTCTCCCACATAGTAGGCATTATATTTTTTTAATTCTTCTGCTGTCACGTTACCTGTAGGCTGCGTACCTTCTGCTCCAAATCCAAGCCCCCAGTTTTCTGCCTCCTTTGCCACATGCTTTCCCATAGCTGGAAGAAGCACTCCCTCTGTCCGTAGAGAAGCTGCCCCTCTTCCCACAAAGAACATAGCTGCGAGCAAAAAAACTGTTCCCGCAGCCTTGATTTTCTTTTTATCCATACTCATTCCCAAACTCTGCTTTTCATCATTTTATGCAAAATTCGGCTGTTATAGACCAATGTATCTTTGCACATATAAAAGAGGAGATGCCATCCGATTTGTGATGAGCATCTCCTTCTTCTAACGCCACGCAAAATACGCAGTTTATTTTCTTTTTAGAAATCCACCTCTGTATCATAGTAGCAACATTTCAGAAGTTTCTCCATTTCCTCCTGACTCGGCTGACGTGGATTAGAACCTGTGCAGGCATCTAATAAAGCATTGGCTGCAATTTCAGGCAGTCTCTCTAAGAATACATTCTCCGGTACAAAGCCCTGCTCTGTCGGATAGCTGTCAGCACCGTAATTCTTGATACAATGCGGAATATTTAAGTCATCATTCATCTTTCTTAAGTAATTGATGAGCAATGTCACTTTTTCATCTAAGCTGTTTCCGCCTAATCCCATGAAATCAGCAATTTCACCGTAACGTACTTTCGCTGTCTCATCCTTTGCATTAAACGCAATTACTTTCGGCAGATACATTGCATTTGCAGCACCGTGAATAATATGTGCACCATGATCTGCAAAAGCGGCGCCGGTCTTGTGTGCCATAGAATGAACGATACCTAACAACGCATTAGAGAATGCCATTCCTGCAAGACACTGTGCGTTGTGCATAGAATCTCTCTTTGCCATATCTCCGTTGTAAGAATCTACCAGGTCATGCTGAATCATCTTGATAGCATGTAATGCCAACGGATCTGTAAAGTCACAGTTTGCAGTAGAAACATATGCTTCTATTGCATGTGTCATAGCATCCATACCAGTATGTGCTACTAATTTCTGTGGCATAGTCTCTGCTAAATCCGGATCTACAATCGCAACATCCGGTGTAATCTCAAAATCTGCGATTGGGTATTTGATACCCTTCTGATAATCTGTAATGATTGAAAATGCTGTTACCTCTGTAGCGGTTCCTGATGTAGAAGAAATCGCACAGAAATGTGCCTTTTTACGAAGTTTCGGAATACCGAATACCTTGCACATATCCTCAAAAGTGATATCCGGGTACTCATATTTAATCCACATTGCCTTAGCTGCATCAATCGGGGAACCACCGCCCATAGCGACAATCCAGTCCGGCTCAAATGCCAGCATTGCTTCTGCACCTTTCATAACAGTCTCTACTGATGGATCCGGTTCTATACCCTCAAACAACTGAACCTCCATACCTGCTTCCTCTAAGTACTGTTTTGCACGGTCAAGAAAACCGAAGCGCTTCATGGAACCGCCACCAACACAAATAATAGCTTTTTTCCCCTCAAATGACTTTAATGCCTCTAATGCACCTTTTCCGTGGTACAAATCTCTTGGTAATGTAAATCTTGCCATTTCTCCTCCATTCTGCCGCTCCCTGCGACTCTCGTGTTATTATGTACATACAGTATAATTATTCATATGAAACACATATTTGAATAATTACCAAATATTGTTAATTATCTAACAATATTTATGGTAATATCATATCACAATTTCATAAAAATGGAACATATTTTATTCATTTTTCTCAAAAATTTTATTCATTGTTCTTATATCCGCATTTTGGGCAGATATTTCCGCCTTTATACATATAGCCACAGCGGAAACAACAAATGGTATCATGTTTTTCCTTCGCTAAATAAGTCACATTTCTAGAATCCGGTTTTTCCTGCAAATATTTTACAAAGGAATCTAATACTCCCGCAAAAGCAGACAATTCTTTATGCTCCACCACATATGGCAGTTTCGTCTTCGTACCGTTTTTCTGTTTCACATAAAGTCCCCGATTTAAAAGCCCCGTAGAGGCGGTAATACTATCGATGGAAAAGATACTCATACCAAAAGAAGTGAGCAGATTACTGTAATAAAGATGCTCGGGAGTTAAAATCATCCCCTCTTTTCCTGTCTGGTTTCTGCTGCTATCCACTACAAATATTGGGTATTCAAACAACCCTCTGCCTGCTGCATAGGAGGCAAGTGCAAAGTCTATCACTTCCGTTTCTTCCGAAAGTGCCTGATTTAACAGCACTTTCCTTGCCGGATAAAAATGATGCCTTTCATTTTCAGAAACACCAGCCTCCGTTAATTCATCCTGTAATTTTTTTACCAGAAGTTCACACTCGTCGGTCTTGATTTTAGAAAGGCGCTTCTTTAACATTTTTAAGGCATTATCCTTAATTTCCGGAAGAAAATCTCCCTCTGCAATGGCATCATAAGCCTGCATTCCTTCCTCAAAGCCCATGTGCATAGAATCCCCTAAAAGCTCATCCACTGCCGCCTCATCATACTTTCTTAAACGTTCTTCTAATTTTTCTAAGTAGGGATTTAAGATTTCTGTCATAAAATCCCCCTCTTTGAGCTTGTCTATTAAAGCTGCGACATCATCTCGGTTATTTTTCCGTGCACGGTTTACAATATTGGCAACTTCCTGTTTTTCTGCCGTCTGTCGCCTTTCCCGAAGTGTCTCTTCATAAGGGCTTAAATCCACGCCTTCATAGCTTCGGATGCGTTCCACATAATTCTTATAACGTGCCCTGTCTAAATTGGGAGGCATTTTTTCCATCAAGGTCTTTACTTCCATTTCAGCCTGCTTTGCCATCCACTCCCTCAGTCGCTCTAAAAGCCCCTCTTTCATAGAATCCGGCAGTTGTTCCTGCTTCACTTCCTCATAAACCCGTTTTAAAATGGCATAATTTTTCCCGGCACAGTTTTCTACCTTTTGATTTAACTTCTCCGCTTTCTGTCTATTTTGTCTTTCCTCAATCCGTTTGATATATTCCTGCCGCTCTTCTAACGGAAGTTTATGCTCCTTTGAAAGCTGTGTCTTTAATTCCGAAAGCTGGCGGTCAGACAGACGGTCAAGTACCTGAAACCTTGCATCATATTTCTTTTTTGTCTCTTCAATTTCTTTTTCCGAAACACCTAGAGAAGAAGCTGTATTTTCCACCGCACTTTTCTTTATCTCAGTTCCTGACTGTCTGTCTCTGTTTTCTTCTAAACTACCACCCGAAACTTCTTTTTTTCTGACATCACCTGATTTATTTCCGTCTGACTCTATCCTATCCGTTTTCGCATGGACTGATTTTTTCCACTCTTCCTGTTTCTTTTCCTTAGCAGCAAAATCTGCGCTTTCCCTCTTTGCTTCACTCTTCCTCCCAGACGAAATTCCCCGAAGCCACAACTGTTCCCTGACTTTCTTTTCACATCGGGCAATACTTTCATCAGAGAAAAATCCCTCTTCCATCTTATCGGAAAGTTCTAACAAATCCGCCTCATTACAGTCCTCTAAATTCTCACAAACTTCCTCTAAACTCTCCTGCTGTGGTACGCTTGCTCTGCGTCCATCGGCAAAAATATTATAACGGTAATTTGAAACCCGCTCTCCCTGCTTTCCAAGTAATTCTAAGTAATCCTCATATGCCTTCCTGTCCTCGTCAAAATCCAGCCTGTAAATATCCCCCTCACTTAACATCTTTTCCGGTCTGGGGGTAAAAAAACTGTTGCATTTTGCACAGGTACAAACTCTCGCAAGCAATACGGCTCCCTCCGGGGTCTCGATTTTAAATTCCCTGCCTAAAGGATAGACCACCATATGAAGCTTTTCACCACAATCCGGGCAGAGATAACCTATCCGGTAAAAATTATTGCCCAACCTGCCACTGCGGCGTTCTTCCAAACTCGTTTCCTCTTTCTGAAATGTTACTTTTGCATTTTTCCATGCCACTTTATGCCAGAGTCCCTTTCCTTCTTCCTCCTCCGGTTCCTCTAATGCGGTTTCCGATGCCTCTAAAGCTCTTTGAATCACATCCTCATAAGTAACCCTGATACCGTTCTGATAAAACTGAAAATGTTCCCAGGTATATTCCGGCTCTATTCCGATTTCGGCTAACACACTCTTAAACAGGCGGTTTAACTGCTCATGGTTTTTCTCTACACGAATCCCCTTAATAGTCCCCCATTTTCCGAAGCTGTACAGAATAATATTGATGACATCCTGCACTCTTGCAGCATCTGTGGTATCACAAATTTCTTCCTCTTTGATAGGAAGCTCTATAATATTTTCCAGTACTTTTCTACTATCAAAATGAAAAAACAGGGAACGCACAGCTCCCTGTAAAATCAGACAATTATCAATCACTACAAACAAACCGTTCCAGGTGACATTTGCCCCCATCGTCTTGATTAATCTTTCAAAGGTGTTTTTTAATTCTGAATTTGCTCTTAATACAATCATACTATCCTCTTTTCCGTCCGGCAGAATATCGCAATGTATGCTCCTTGCTTTTATGCACATTGTAGCACAATTTACGGTCTGCCGCAACGAAAAGTCGGTACTCTTTTCCTAGTTTTTTCCAGTTTATAAACTTTTAATAATTCTGAAACCCGCTATTTTTCGCCGTTTCCCGCTTTTTGTTAGCACTCATTCAAAAAGAGTGCTAATTTTCTATTGACTTTTTAAAATTGCAGTTATAATATCTTATTTATGAAGCAATATTTTAGAAAAGGAGTGTTTTATTATGGCAAACAAACATGGAAGTCTTTCCATCGACAGTGAAAATCTTTTCCCTATTATAAAAAAATGGTTATATTCCGACCACGACATTTTCTACCGTGAGTTAATCTCCAACGGCTGTGATGCCATCACCAAATTAGAGAAATTAGAGATGATGGGCGAGTACCAGTTCCCCGCAGATTACAAGAAAAAAATTGAAGTCATCGTCAATCCTGAAGAAAAGACCTTGAAGTTCATTGATAACGGTCTTGGTATGACTGCTGACGAAGTAGAAGAATATATCTGTCAGATTGCATTTTCCGGTGCAACAGATTTCATTGAAAAATATAAGGACAAAGCAAACGACGATCAGATTATCGGTCATTTCGGTCTTGGTTTCTACTCCGCATTCATGGTAGCAGACCAGGTAACTATTGATACTTTATCATATAAAGAAGGTTCTACTCCGGTTCACTGGTCCTGTGACGGCGGTACTGATTACGAACTCGAAGACGGCACAAAAGATACCATCGGTACAGAAATTACCTTGTACTTAAATGAGGACTGCTTAGAGTTTGCCAACGAGTATCGTGCAAGAGAAGTCATTGAGAAATACTGCTCTTTCATGCCTACCCCAATCTTCCTTAACAAAGCAAATGCAGAAACCGAATATGAAACAATCGATGCTGCAGATAAATTAGATACCGACACCGTGGTTGAGACAATTCACGAGGAAGCAAAGACCGAGGAAAAGGAAAATGAGAACGGCGAAAAGGAAATCGTTGAGGTTTCTCCTGCCAAAGACAAATTAAAAATTGTAAAACGTCCTGTTCCATTAAACGACACAAACCCACTGTGGGCAAAGAATCCAAACGAGTGTACTGATGAGGAATACAAGGCATTTTACCGCAAAGTCTTCTTAGACTACAAAGAACCTTTATTCTGGATTCATTTAAATATGGACTACCCATTCAACTTAAAGGGTATCTTATACTTCCCGAAAATCAATACCGAATACGACTCCATTGAGGGAACCATCAAATTATACAATAATCAGGTATTTATCGCCGACAATATCAAAGAAGTCATTCCTGAGTTCTTGATGCTGTTAAAGGGTGTAATTGATTGTCCTGACCTTCCGTTAAATGTTTCCAGAAGTGCTCTGCAAAACGACGGCTTCGTGAAAAAGATTTCCGAATACATTACCAAGAAAGTTGCAGACAAACTCATTGGAATGTGTAAAACAGATAAGGAAAATTACGAGAAATATTGGGATGATATCAGTCCGTTTATCAAATTCGGCTGCTTAAAGGATACCAAGTTCTGTGACAAGATGAACGACTATATCCTGTTTAAGAACTTAGACGACAAATATTTAACCCTGCCGGAACTTTTAGTAAAAGAAGAGAAATCCGAAGAGGAAGAAAAAGTGGATGCCGAAGTAGTAGACAAAGACGGAAATCCTATAAACGATACCAATGCTGATGCCACAGCAGATGGCGATGATGCAGAAGGAAAAGACGAGCGCAAAGTTATCTACTATGTTACAGACAAACTGCAGCAGGGACAGTATATTAAGATGTTCAAAGAGCAGGGAATGGATGCTGTCATCTTAGACCATAACATTGACAC
>JAQXGQ010000014.1 GCA_029006795.1 Clostridiales bacterium
TCTCCCATCCCTTCACAGCAGGAATGGCAACCCGCACAATCATTGCAGGCTGCCTTCACCATATCATTCGTTCCATATACTTTTCCGTCAGAAATCTCCACTATATCCTGTAACATACCATACCTCTCTCTATCTTTCGCCGATATGACTAACTTTTGCTTCCTTCCGTATAACTTTCGTCATTACCTTCTCATTAAAATTGCCATATCCTAAAAACTCTTTCCCCTCAGGTGTTATGACGATTCCCCTGTTAAAGCGTATGAAAATCTGCAATCATCAGTGCATACTTTAACTGTTGAAGTGTCATGACTCCTCTCCCCTAACTTTCTTCGATTTTCCTTCTTATCTCTCCTCAATCATCTTCGCTTATTCTTCTCCGTGGCTTTTTCTTCCTTTCTGCCACACCTATAATCAGCCGACAGATTGCTTTATAAATCTCACGAATTACCGCAAAAATAAAGAACATGACAAAAAATCCAAGAACACCAAACATGATATCCCCAAATTCCATATTTCCCGTGTGACTGACCTTTTGTCCAATTTCAATGGCAAATGTAATCACAATAATCAGCGTGAACACATAAATCCAGGCAATCACCATTACATGGTCGTGCTTTGCCAGCCACTTAAACAGCGGATATATAATAAAAATAAACGCCATTCCCAAAATGCCGATTACAAGGAAATGCAGTTCTTTATCCGTAAAGTTATATTCATAAGCATCGTTTAACCCTAAAATCTTACTGTGGATACGGGCGATAAGTTCTATGATTCCATATAAAAATTCTTTCATAAACCAATACCATTCCTTTCCGCATTAGATTACCACCTTTTTTCCGGAGTTACAAGACTAAAGTCTGCCTGCCGGACTGTTATATCCGACAGACAGACTTTCTATTGCAAACCTGCCATTTCCAGAAAATACTTATGTACCGATACATCCTCATTTAACTCGGGATGGAATGCTGTCACTAACTGTTTTCCCTGCCTTGCTGCCACAATTTTTCCATCCACCTCTGCAAGAACCTCTGCATCCCCCGTCACACTTTCAATATAGGGGGCACGAATGAACGTCATAGGAATTTTTCCTAATCCCTTAAATTCTGTCTCCGTGTAGAAACTGCCTAACTGTCTTCCATAGGCATTCCGTTTTACCCGGATGTCCATCGTACCGAGATAGGTCTTGTCCTCTGCCACTTCCTTCGCTAAAAGAATTAATCCGGCACAGGTTCCAAACACCGGAAGTCCAGCTTTTATCTTTTCCTGAAGTGGTGCAAACAAGTCTAACTCCCGAAGCAGTTTTCCCATCACCGTACTCTCTCCACCGGGAAGTATTAATGCATCAAAAGCTCTGTCTAAATCTTTTCTCTGCCGTATTTCAAAATGCTCTGCACCAAGCCGGTCAAGCATGTAACCATGCTCTACAAAAGCACCCTGTAAGGCTAAAATTGCGACTACCATTATTTACCCCTCTCAGCCATTAGAAGTGCGATTTCCTGCTCATTGATACCTACCATCGCTTCTCCTAAGTCAGTGGAAAGCTCTGCGATTAATTTTGCATCGGTATAATTTGTAACGGCTTTTACAATGGCTGCGGCACGTTTTGCTGGATCTCCTGATTTGAAAATACCGGAGCCTACGAAAACACCCTCTGCGCCAAGCTGCATCATCAGGGCTGCATCGGCAGGAGTTGCCACACCACCGGCTGCAAAATTGACTACCGGAAGTTTTCCGTTGTTATGTACATATTCCACTAAATCATATGGCACCTGGAGCTGTTTTGCCGCCTCGAAAAGCTCATCTTTACGCATATTCTGAATGCGGCGGATTTCTGAATTCATCATACGCATATGGCGCACTGCCTGTACCACGTCACCGGTTCCCGGCTCTCCCTTTGTTCTTATCATGGAAGCTCCCTCGGCAATACGGCGGAGTGCCTCACCTAAATCCTTTGCCCCACAGACAAACGGAACTTTAAACTCGTTTTTATTGATATGATATACATCATCCGCAGGAGACAATACTTCACTCTCGTCAATATAATCAATCTCAATTGCCTCTAGAATCTGTGCTTCCACAAAATGTCCGATACGGCATTTTGCCATAACCGGAATGGAAACAGCTTCCTGAATCCCGCGAATCATCTTCGGATCGCTCATACGAGAGACACCGCCTGCTGCTCTGATATCCGCTGGAATACGTTCTAACGCCATAACGGCACAAGCTCCTGCTGCCTCAGCGATTTTTGCCTGCTCTGGTGTGGTAACATCCATGATGACACCACCTTTTAACATCTGTGCTAACTGTTTGTTTAATTCATATCTGTTTTCCTGCATGATTATTTCCCTTTCTACTGCTGTTTTATCTCGCATTATACAGGAAAATGGTATTATCAAAATAACCAGTTTTACACTTTTTAACCATACCAGTTTTGTTATTACAGATAAATAGACTGCAACAGACGCTTTTCAAACTCGTCATGGTCTAATGGTTTGTCAAATAAATATCCCTGAGCGATATCACAATCCATGTCTTTCATGTACTGCAATTCCTTTTCTGTCTCAATCCCCTCTGAAACAATGGACATATCCAATTCCTTTGCCATTCGGATAATATTGCCAATCACTGCCCGGGAACGCTCCTCTCCGATAGTTCCATTATCCAAGAAGGACTTGTCTAACTTCAAAGTGTCAAAGCTCATATTCTGCAACATACTAAGAGAAGAATAACCTGTACCGAAATCATCCATAGATGCAGAAAATCCGTAATCGTGCAGCTTATTGATACTGGAAATCAGACTTTTGCACCCTTCTAAATAAGCAGTCTCCGTAAACTCAATCTCTAAATATTTCTTGGGAATCTTCCACTTTTCTGCCACACAGTTGATATGCTCTGCCACCGTATCCTCCACGAAATGATGCTTCGAGAAATTAACGGATACCGGAACTACTTTTATGCCTTTGTCTAACCAGTTCGCCAGATGGCTGCACACCGTATCCAACACATAAAAATCCATTTTCTGTACTTGTCCGATTTTTTCACAGATAGGAACAAACTCTATCGGTGGAATTAATTTTCCCTTATGTCTCCATCGTATCAGCGCTTCTGCACCAATAATTTTCCTTGTCCGCATATCCACCTTTGGCTGATAGAATACTTCAAATTCTCCTGCCTCTAACGCCGGCTCTATGGCGTGCATGATACGGTCTTCCTTCATCTTTCGCTGGCGTATTTTCTCATCATAATAGCGTACCGTCTCATTCTGCCCCCGATTGATTTCATCATAAGTAGTGGATAGCTTCTCCATAATCATTTGTGGAGATGTATCCTTCCCATCAGGTTGGTACACTGCAATGCGTGCAGAAATAGAAACCTTTTCCCCAGTTATCGGCTCTTTAATACAGGAAACCGGAACTGCACTTAATGCCTTAATCACCTCATCTAATCTTTCGGAGTGGATAATTCCCACAAAATTATTACCTCCTATGAGTGCCACTAGTTCCTCTGCCATCGCCATTTCTGCCACTGCTGCACAGTATTCCCGTAGCGCCGCATCTCCCTGACGGAAACCATATTTCTGATTAAGGAATTTAAAATTATTGATATTAAAATAAATTGCGCTATACTCGGTGATTTTTCCATTACTGATTAATCTGTCCGTAAAATTCAGATAAGCATTATAATTTGGAATGCCGCTTCTGGTATCAATCATGGCAATCCGCAGATTTTCATCCTTCATATAGTGAACGCAGTTCTCAATACTGTTATATCCTCTTGAAATAGCAGTTGCCATCTCAAGACAGCTACTATAGCCACAGGAATGACAGTCTATGGCGCGTGACTCCTCTGTCTCCTTGTGCATCAGACAGAAAATCGCATCTATTTTTTCTTCATATTCCGGTCTATAAGACCGGATATGTTTCTCGCCAATATATTTATTATTGTCATAACTACGGTAAAAATCCCGAATATCTAAGCCTGCAAACCGTTTCTGCAACCTCTTCCGCCGTTCCTCTAAAGAAAGCTCCGGTAAATAAGGATTTTCTTCTTTGGGAATTGCCTCATTCGTTTTTCTGTGTTTCTGCAGTCTGAAAAAGATATCGTCATCTAAAGTGCAGTGCTGGGCAGTTGCCGTTCCTGACAAACATCCCTGTCCACAGTTTAAGCAGTCAATCAAAAACGGAAGTTCCTTTCCCTCCGCAATCCTCTGTTCTAGCCGGAAGAAATAGTCATAAACCGTCCGCTCTCCATGTATCTCACGAAGTGTCTCATCACCGTTAAGAAAACACTTCATATTATCTGAAAGTCCTCCCGGCATTGGATAAATCCGTCCCAAACCAAAATCCGAAAGTTCTATTTCCGCAGAATAGCCGCTGAGGTCCACCCCTTCTATTGCCTTTATGAGATGTTCAAACGTAACATTGTACTGAACAAGCCCTTTCTTCACCGTATCGTCAATCTCGTCCTTTTTGGCAATACAGGGGCTGATAAATGCCAGATTATCCTGACTATGCAGATATTTTCGGACATAGGTTGCCGCACAAAGCAATGGCGACTGTATCGGAATGATTTTATCTAATAAAGTCTCAGAGTATTTTTGAATATAATTTACTATGGCACTACAGGGCGGCACAATGGCACCCTCAAGTTTCTGTTTTTCTATATACGTAAGATATGCCCATGTGGCAATATCTGCCCCATAGCTGACATCATAAATGAGATGCACACCTAATGCCTTTAGATACCCCAAAATC
The DNA here is from genome assembly GCA_029006795.1 of Clostridiales bacterium. Classification (GTDB taxonomy): domain Bacteria; phylum Bacillota; class Clostridia; order Lachnospirales; family Lachnospiraceae; genus Roseburia. The sequence goes on from JAQXGQ010000014.1 coordinate 4,755, forward strand.
TGAAATGCTTTTTTATCATATATGATAAAAAATGACGGTGCCACCAGAAGAGAAATCAGCGCCCCACCACGCAAATCCTCTAAAAATGTCTCAGTATCATCCCTGTATTCTCTCGCATGATGATGACAGGTTTTTAAACACCGCCCACAATGCAGACACTTTTCATTATCCACAAGTATCTGGTTTCTTCCATCTTTTCTGACGGAAATATTAGCACCTAACACCGGACAGCCCGAGATACAGCGATTGCAACCTATACAGTTCTCATTCGTATAGATTAATCCCTCATTTAGTTTCATACACATCTCCTTGCAATATCAATTTTATGGTTTTGCGTCAAACATTGCCTTTAAGCCCCCTGCTAACTCTCTCTTACATTTCTGACAAAACCTTCCGCTCGGAATACCACACCCACATCTTCCGCACCTTATAGTAAACTGCTCTTTTGGCATTTCCAATTTGCCGTCCTTTAAGCACAGTTCTATCAGTTCCCGACTGACACCTGTCCCCCTTTCAATTTCATCTACCGACATTGCCCCGTTTCGCTCTACATAACGTTTCATTTTCCCCAAATCGTCTAATGCCTCATTGCCGCAAAGCTGGCAGCGGTAGACTCCGGCATCGATATAAATCATTCTTCCTAAACACCGCTCACATAGCTTCGGTTTACTTGGTTTTAGCAGTCTTTCTATGTCTTCCATGTTACATACACCTCAATGGTAAATATCCCTTTTTATCAATTATACTAGTTCTTTTTTCCCGTTTCAAGTAAGTAAAATACAATCCGCATGTCTCTCGCCCGTATTTTCTCAAGGCCTTTTTAAAGCAAGTTCCTGCAGCAAATGCAGCCCGGACTTTTCCGCCAATGTAACACATTTTTCATAACTCTTCACATCCCGGATTGCGTCTTCCTTATGGGCATCTAGTCCGAAAACCACATCATTTCCAATTTTCCCTGCCAGTTTCCAAAAACGCTCATCCGGATAATTTCTTCCTGTTTCCATTCCAAGTACGTTAATCTCTAAAGGTATTTTTAATTCCTTCATGGCAAGACAAAGCCGCTCCATCTCTCTTTGATAAGCCACTTCCTCCCCCTGATAATTAATTAAATCAGGATGTGCCAGATAAGAATAACTACCTGTTTTCATTCCCTCTATAACAGAATCTACATAAGCGTGAAGCCTGCCCGCATCCTTTGTTGCTTCCCCCGCATAAGGGCCAACCTTCTCATTTGTCCAGAAATGCTGTCCCATAATCAGATAATCACATCCTAATTCTCTTACCAATTTCATCTGCTTTTCATAAAATTCCGGAATATATTCTGCCTCAAATCCCACAAAAATATGTATCTGTTTCCGGTATTCCTCTGCTAACGCCCGGATGCAGGACACGTATCCCTCCGCTTCTTCCATAAGCATCCTGATTCCTGAAACATACCCATCTGTAAAGGGACAGGGAATGTGATCGGAAAAGCCAAATTTCTCAATTCCCATATCAATCGCTGCCTCAATATACTCCCGTTCCGTTCCGAACGCATGCTGACACCGGGTGGTGTGGGCATGATAATTGTAAGTCACAAATTTCTTTTCCATGTCTATCTCTTCCTCAACTTCGCCCTCATTGCCTTCTGTCTCCGGTTCTTCAGTGCAAGATACCCCTCTCCGATACCAATAAATATCCCAAGCAATACCAGTATCATATAGCCTACACCTATTCCTAAAGTATCTGCCCCCATGAGACTTAAATCAAAACCAAACCATCCGGTAGGTGCACCGAAATTCAAAAAATTATAGGGAGCACACATAATTCCATTCCAACGAACCCCAAGTCCTGCCGCAATCACCACAAAAGCCACATACACTAACGGTGGTATTACCGCAAAAATTATATGGGCTTTCGTTGAATGATATCGATAATCAAACATAAGGAAATCCAATATTGCCAGAACAGGTGTAATAAAATGCACACAAAGACTTCCTGCACCGTTTTGCAGATAAGCATTGAGAAATCCTGTAGATGACGTAGGTGCCAAAATGCAGAGATAAATCAAAAACGTCAATGTAATACTGATGGTCGCCATGAATTTTATTATGTACTGCCAGTTTCTTTTGTATACTTTTTCTCCACCGGATATCAGTAATATCACATCCGTCACCAAAAATACCAACAGCACAGCATCTATAAAAAAATTAGACAGATTGGTAAAATAGGTAAACGACATCACGTCGGTCATAGTTTTATACATTCCATAGACGGATGCTATGATGGCAGCAAGTTTCATCACTATACCAAGAACAATTTCTTTTTTCCGATATACAATCACATCTAAATGTTCCATAACCATTTCCTTCCATTTTTATAACTCAAAGGCCTCTTTGATACTGTTATAATGCAAAAAAATCCCCTCATTTGCAAGTGCATTAATTTCTTCTAATGAAGCAAACCGAAAGCCTGCGGTTTCCTCTTCCTGCAATTTTATATCTGTTTCCTCGAAATCTCCGATAAAGCGGTATACATCCACGAAATAATTATCTCCCTCTCCCGGATTCTCTCTCTTATAGGAAAACAGATAACCACCTTCCCAACCGGAAACATCAAGCCCCGTCTCCTCTTTGATTTCTCTTAAAACTGCATCTTTAGAATCCTCTCCTGCCACTGCAGCACCACCGGAGACTTCCCACCAGCCCGGTGCCCAGGATTTTGTCATCACGCGCTTGGTAATTAGAAATCTGCCATCCCGTGCAGCGACCACCCCAAGCACTGTCAGATGGTATTCGCCTTCTTTCAAGCACCAGTCATTCCGTTTCATGGTTCGTCCTGTCCGCTGTTTATTCTCATCATAGATATCCCAAAATTCATTCTTTTCTGCCATTTGTTTTCTCCCTCTTACATTCATTTATCTTTTTATATCTGTCCTCATTATATCCCAATCCTGCAAAATACACAACGTACACTATCTGTTAAAGCAAAGAAAGCCGTATGCTTTCCTGCATTTGTCTATCAAGGTATTTCCTATGAAATAAAAAATATGCTCCTACTTATCGCATAAAGTATAAACCTTCTGCTTTAAGTGGAGCATATCACTTTTTTATTTTTGCAATTAATAGTTCTCTGCCTTAATCTGGAAATATGCCTGCGGATGATTACATACCGGGCAAACATCCGGTGCCTTCTTTCCTACTACGATATGTCCACAGTTTGAACACTGCCAGATGCAGTCTCCGTCTTTGGAAAATACCAGACCGCCTTCGATATTCGCAATAAGCTTGCGGTATCTTTCCTCATGCTCTTTTTCAATCTTGCCTACTTCCTCAAATAAGCATGCAATATCATCAAATCCTTCTTCTCTCGCTTCTTTTGCAAACGTCGCATACATATCTGTCCACTCATAGTTTTCACCTTCTGCCGCATCCTTTAAGTTCTCCACCGTAGATGGGATTGCACCACCATGCAGCAGCTTAAACCAGATTTTTGCATGCTCCTTTTCATTAGCAGCCGTCTCTTCAAAAATATTGGCAATCTGAACATAACCGTCCTTCTTTGCCTTTGAGGCATAGTAGCTATACTTGTTTCTTGCCTCTGATTCCCCTGCGAATGCCGCCTGTAAATTAGCTTCTGTTTTGCTTCCCTTTAACTCCAATGCTTTATCCTCCTTCTTGTATCAGGTAACCCTTTCATACTACCTAAATATACCATAAATAGCGTTCTACTTCAATCGAAAACAATAAACCAGAGCCCTACTTTTCTCCGCTCCACAGTTTTGCAGCAACTTTTAGCTTAGTATAGCTCGAAAGTCTTTATTTATTAGGCTTCCGGGCTTTTTTTATTTTTACTTTTTGCCTGTTTTCTATTGTCTATTTTTGTCTAATGTGATATAATTAGTATTATCTGAAAGGTTGGTAATACTGATGTTTCTAAAGAAAACTCCAAATAAATCTGGTCGTATCAATCTTGCCATTGTTGATGGCTATTATGATAAGGCAACCAAAAAAACAAAACATAAAGTTATTGAATCTCTGGGTTATCTTGACGAACTCGAAAAACAATATGATGATCCAATAGACTATTTCACAAAAAGAGCAAAGAAATTGACAGAAGAAAAGAAAGCCAGACAGGCTCCCATTAATTTCACTTTTTATGATTCTGACAGGCTTTGCGCAGGAGACAACCTTAGAAAAAACTTTGGGTATGCAGCCTTGAGCAAAATTTACCACGAACTTGAACTTGACAAGTTCCTTAATAACCGCCAGCGGCACACAAAGGAATCCTATGATGCAAACACCATCATGAAGATGCTGGTCTATTCAAGAATACTTGCTCCTGCTTCCAAGAAATCTTCCTTTGACCATCGTGAGATGTTCTTCGAAAAGACTAACTACTCTCTCGATGATGTCTACAGATGCCTTTCTTTCTTAAATAAACACAAGGAAACGATCCAGGTTTGGAT
>JAQXGQ010000015.1 GCA_029006795.1 Clostridiales bacterium
ATTTTGAGGGTATTTATACGTTCATCAGCCCCAGCTTCGCACTAACGCAATCTCCCTTTTATACCCTTCATCATCATTCGGTGTCTCTAAAATAAAGGGCTTTCCCGCAAGGAGTGGATGGGTTGCCACACGCCGCATCGCTTCTAGACCAATACATCCCTCTCCGATTTTCGCATGGCGGTCTTTGTGGGAGCCACACTCGTTCATGCTGTCGTTAAAATGAACGGCACAGAGTCTGTCTAAGCCGATGATATGGTCAAATTCTTCTAAAACTTCATCTAAGTGGTTTACAATATCATATCCTGCGTCCCAGACATGACAGGTGTCAAAACAGACTCCCATCTTTTCCTGCAGTCTGACTTTATCTAAGATACGGCGCAGTTCTTCAAAATTTCTTCCAACTTCACTGCCTTTTCCCGCCATCGTTTCAAGCAGTACAATGGTCGATTGTTCCTCTGTCAAGACCTCATTCAAGACCTCTGCAATCATTTCAATCCCTGCTTCTGCTCCCTGTCCCACATGGGAGCCGGGATGGAAGTTATAATAATTTCCCGGTGTAAATTCCATACGTTTTAAATCATCCGCAATCATTTCTCTTGAAAAATTCCGCACATCTTCCTTTGCCGCACAAAGATTCATAGTGTATGGGGCATGTGCGACCAGCTTTCCAAAGGAATACTCCTTTGAATACTCCAAGAATTTTTCTACATCCTTCGGGTCAATCTCCTTTGCTTTTCCCCCTCTTGGATTTCTGGTAAAAAAAGCAAAGGTATTGGCATCTAGGGAAACTGCCATTTTCCCCATCGCCAGATAGCCTTTTGATGACGTAAGATGATTTCCGATTAACATATGTTTTTCTCCTGTCTCTTTAAAATTCACTGTCAATTAATTCTAAAAACTCTGATTCGTCTGTCCGTCTCCCTCAACAATCGTACCTGCCCGATATGCCTCAAGCAACGCCTCTAAATCACGGATTGTCTCTTTTAACCCACGTCCAATGTCCGTATCTGCTACAGTTTTACGTTTTACCACATGCTCCACAAGAACGGTGTGGGACACAATATCGCTGCCTTCCTGCACTGCCTTTTCCACCGACTCAAAAGGTTCATGGGCGGCAAGCACTAATCCAAAGGAATTATAAATAAGAGTGTATCCTGCAATACCGGTTTTCGCCTGATATGCCTTTGAAAAACCGCCGTCAATAATCAACAGTTTTCCGTTACAACGCACCGGTGACTCTCCTTTTTTCGCTTCTACCGGAATGTGTCCGTTAATGATGTGCGCTTCTGCTCCCTCTAAGCCAAACTCTGCTAAAATCCGGTTTACCACTTCCTCATTTTCAATCAGACTGTAATATGGATTTTTGATTTCCTCATGTGTCTTTTTATCCGCAATAAAGTAGCGCTCAAATGTAGTCATCTTCGCTTTTCCAAATACCGGCGAATTCTGATTTTCCCAGATAAACCAGAGGATGTCCAATCCTTTTTCTTTTCCTCCGGGTCAATGGAATAATACCCCTTTCTTGCGTAGCTTTCTAACACATCATAAAGCTCTTTTCCTGCATACTCCGTACCATAAACATTCACCTTCGTAAAACTTCCATCTTCATTCATGGGGACACAGCCGTGAAAAAGGAGATTTCCATTGTACACTTTATAGAGGCTTCCTTTGGCAAAAAGGAAACGCACATGCTTTTGCAGCTTTTCGCAGTTGATAAACGCCATCGTAAGACGTTCTATCACATCTGCCCCTCTAGTTTAAACTGCATAATGGCAATTGCCTTGTGCATCTTCTCATCTAAGAAAGCATCCCGCACATCATATTCTTCTTCCCGGTAATCCAGTTTAAAACAATCACAGCTGTCCTTATCGTACTGCTTCATGGCAAACCGCGCCAATGGCACCAGATTAATCCCGTAACCATCCTCTAACAAATCCAGATTTCCATACTTCGCCGAAATCCGAATCACATTACAGATACATGCCTGATTTCCTGCCGCAGCCCCCATCCAGTACACATCATGATTTCCCCACTGTATGTCTACAGAATGATGGGACATTAACGTATCCATTACCAGATTGGGATAGGGACCTCTGTCAAAAATATCTCCCACTACATGAAGATGATCTACCACTAAACGACGGATTAAATTGCAGAAGGCAATCACTAACTCCGTTGCCCTGCCGGTACGAATAACGGAATTGATAATCTCATTATAATATGCCTCCTGGTCGGAAATCTCCTGACGCCCCGTCAAAAGTTCCTCAATGACATAAGCAAAATCCTTCGGTAATGCCTTTCTCACCTTAGAACGCGTATATTTTGAGGATGCACTTTTACATACACGAATCAGCCGGTATAAAGTGACCTTATACCAGTCCTCCATATTGTCCTCTGTCCGAAGCACCTGCTCCATCATCTGCTCCGGGTAATAAATTAATGTGGCAATCGCCTTCTTCTCCCCCGCACTGATGGCATTGCCGAACTCGTCCTCTATTTTCCGCTTAATTGCTCCGGAACCGTTTTTTAGCACATGCTGAAACTGGTCATATTCTCCGTGAATATCCGTGATAAAATGTTCCGTTCCCTTTGGGAGACTCAAAATCGCCTGTAAATTGATGATTTCCGTTGCCGCTGTTGCGACGGTCGGATACTGTTTTGATAAACTTTTTAAGTACCGTAAATCCGTCTTTTCCATAAAACCCTCCATAATAGTGCTTCTTATCACTTACTATGGTTTATCTTAACACAGGGCATATTTTCTAATCAACTTAAGTTAATTTCTTAACAAAAACACCCCAGCGGCATTGGCAGATGCGGTTCTATTTTTTCTAAATAGGATTTGGAGAAATACTTTTGATTCTTTGCAACAGCGGCAAGAAGCATAAGTTCACAATTTTGCAGCATGAACGTATGTAACTTTGGATTCTTTGGAGCAAATTCGCTGATACTCTCTTGTGTAAAATGAAGAAGCCTGTTTACAATCGCTTCTCTCTCTTTCTTATGATTACAGGTCGTGATAAGCGTCTTAGAATGCTTCTTCGTATCCTCTGCAATATCCTGCAAATCATCGGCAAGCTGTAATATAAGTCCAAAACATAAATAAAAATAACGCTCCTCTTCCGTGACGGATGAAATATCAAAATCAATACTAAACATGTAATCCAGTAATACAGAAATCCCACCCTTATAAGTTGAAATACGAAGAATTTCCTCTATGGTAAGTTTTTTTCTACCAAACCGATGTATTTGAAGAATGCTCATCTCCTGCGCTTCTAACATGAGAAGTAACAGACTAGAGACTTCTTTTTGTTTCTTCCTATCATCCGAATAGTAATTAAGCACAAGATTAAGAAGCTGCTTTGTCTTTGCTTCATAAGCATTCTTCGGGCTGATTTCCTCATTTAAAAGTGTCTTACGAATCAGATTATTATAAGAACTTTTATCGGTGTTTTTTCTATGAAATTCATCAATATAATTATCCGTATACGGATAGAGCAGACTGTAGCCTAATATGGGGTCATGGCAATTCTGACTTCTTCCCTGAAGATTCACAATCATGCCATAAATCAGATAATTGCGCATTGCCTGCCAAATACTTTCCATAGAGAGCGTTTCATCAAATGCTTTCACCTTTTCTATAAAAGTTTCTATATTTTCCTCAAATTCCTCTAAGAGTTCCTTCGAAAAATGTTCCCTGATATGAAGAATCTGTTCTTCTTCAAGAAGTTCATTCATTTTCCTTCTTATTTCCTTTTTTTGTTCTTCGGAAGGATTCTGTGGTAACTCCTTTTGCATCCTGCGAAGTTCAAGGATAAACTTCTCATTGAAACATTTTTCTTCCTGTGAATATACCTGCAAAAAATCCGGAAACGTATCCGGCATGGAGTGCCATTTAGGAATCATCTGTTCAAAACAGACGGTATAAAGCTGTTCTTTCGTAATCATGTAAATTCTCCTAGATAAATGTCTCATTCATACTTCCGGTGCGATAACCTTCTAAATCCACAGAAACGTAGGTGAAACCATATTCTTTGAATTTCTGAACGATGTCTTTTCGCAGATTAGGTGCCATCAGAAACTCCAATTCCTCCGGCAGAACCTCAATCCTTGCCATTTGGCCATGGATGCGCACCCGAAACTGCTCAAAACCATGATCTGATAACAACTGTTCCGCCCGATCGACCATCAAAAGTTTTTCTTCCGTAATTTCTTCTCCATAGGCAAAACGGGAGGCAAGACAGGCAAAAGACGGTTTTTCCCAGGTCATAAGACGCATCTCCTTTGACAATTCCCGGATTTCTTTTTTATAAAGTTTTGCTTTTCGCAGAGGGCTTTCAATTTCTAACTCTGCCACTGCCTGATGCCCCGGACGATAATCTCCGTTATCATCCATATTTGAGCCTTCCGCGACATAAGAAATCCCCTGTTCTGCTGCAATAGCCTTTATCTTTGTAAATATCTGCTTTTTGCAGAAGTAGCAGCGGTTCTTCGGATTATTACAGATTGTTTCATCCTCTAATACAGCTATCGGACAGACAATCTGAACAATCCCCCTGCTTTTGCAAAACTCCCTTGCTTCTTTCGCTTCCCTCTCAGGAAAGAACGCTGATTCTGCCGTAATGGCAACTGCCTTATCCCCTAAGACTTCATGGGCAACTGCCAGAAGAAATGTAGAATCAACGCCACCGGAAAAAGCCACCGCAACGCTTCCTAACCTTTTTAAATATTGTTTTAATGCCTCTTTTTTCTGATAAATGGTCGCTTCCATATCCCTACTTTCTGTTTGCAATGGTTGTCTTAATTACATCACTCATATCATATAATCCTGCCGGTTTACCAGCCAAAAACTTTGCAGCCTCCACCGCACCTTTTCCGAATACGCTTCTGGAATAAGCGGTATGTTGGAAGGTGATAACCTCGTCAAGCCCTGCAAAAATCACATCATGTTCTCCTACGATATTGCCGCCGCGAACAGCAGAAATACCGATTTCATATTTTTCTCTTTTTTTACGCTCCTTGCTTCTGTCGTAAGTATAAGAATAGGAATTTTCTAAGGCTTCATTCATAGAATCTGCCAATGCTAATGCCGTACCGCTGGGAGCATCTAATTTCTGGTTGTGGTGTTTCTCCACAATCTCCATGTCAAATCCGGCAGGAGCTAAAATCGCAGCTGCCTGTTTTAACAATTCCATTAGTGTATTGATACCTAAGGACATATTAGCAGATTTTAACACTGCCGTTTTCTTTGCTGCCTCATGGACGCGGGCAATCTGTTCTTCGGAAAGTCCCGTGGTACAAAGTACCACCGGTATCTGTTTATCCTCGCTATACACTAATAAATCATCCACTGCCTTTGCATTAGAAAAATCAATAATCACATCTGCCTTTACATCACAGAGGGAAATATTCGGAAATACCGGATAATCATTTTTGATACCATCGTATAAATCTATTCCTGCTACGATTTCAATTTCTTCATCCTCCTTGCAGATGGAAGTAATCACCTGTCCCATCTTGCCGTTACATCCATTCATAATTGCTTTTATCATTTCTTATCTTTCCTCTCTTTCTATAAATCTTCGCTACGGTGTATATGTTATCATCGGTGCACTAAATGCCATAATGGCACAGATTACCAATCATTCTCTTCTGGTATAGAATAAGTCAACACAGGACTATATGCTCCATATACTTTTTTACCGGCAGAGTCCAGTTTGTATGCCCGCACTTTATAATAGTAAACAAGCCCTTCATAATAAGACCAGTATGAAAAGCTATAAATATTCTCCTTGGAATCCCCAATCGTAATCAAATCTTTTTGGCTAAAGGATAAATCACCCTGAGAACGGATAAACTCATATCCATCTGCATCATTCACAATCGAACATTCTATTACCGGTGCTCCTAAATCAATTTCTTCTTTCACCCTGATACTTGACACTGCTTCCGGTTTCTTTACTTTTGTCCACTGTGCATACAAGGTCTGTTTCTTGTTTATTTTTGTTTTCGCAGTAATTTTTTTGCCACTGGATTTCTTTGTATACCAGCCTTTCAGCAAATATCCTTCTTTCTGTGCTGTTGGCAGCTTTCCAATCGTTTTGCCATTTTCAATACGTTTTGCTTTTATAGATATGTTCTTTCCACCATTGGCGTTGAAGGTTATCTTTTTTGTACTGTCATTTATAAGACTAATAGAATAGCCATACTTTTTCTTGTACTTTTTCAAATACTTATGAGCCTCAGAATTTTTGTAACAGCACACCTTCTGTATACCATAAGGGAAAATAGATTCGCCAAACGTGGTGACACTCTCTGGCAACGTTACATTTTTTATGCTGCAATTTGCAAATGCTGCCTCGCCAATTTCGGATAAACCTTCTTGTAAAGTTACTTTTTCCAATTTTGTACAGCCCATAAAACCATAGGTACCAATACGATTTACACTTTTGGGAATTTTTACTTCCTTTAACGATATACAGTTACAAAATGCCGAATCTTCTATCTCCGTCACACCCTCCTGCAATGTCAATTTTGACAGTGCACTGCAACCGGAAAATGCAGATATACCAACGGCTCCTTTTTTTACGGTTACACTTTTTAATGATGTACAACCATAAAATGTAGCTTCCTCTATCGCTTCCAAATTCTTTGAAAGAGTTACTGTTTTAAGCCCGGTACACCCTGAAAAGGCTCCTTCTGAACAATATCTTCCACCTGCTATAGCGCCACCACCTACTATTCGTTTTACACTGTCTGGAATTTTAATACTTTTAAGTCCGGTACACTCTGAAAAAGCCATCAAACCAATTTCTTCTAGTTTATTTGGCAAAGTAACTTCTGTAACACCCGTACATCCCATAAAAGTCATTTCTTCTAACTTTTTTAATTTTGTTGGAAGTTTTATCTTCCCTTTTAAACCCGTGCAACCTCGAAAAGCAGATTCTCCTATGCTTGTTATTTTACTCGGCAGATTCAGTTCTCCTTTCAAACCACTACAGCCCATAAAAGCTGCCTCACCTATAGTTGTTATATTATTTGGCAGCTTTAACTCTCCCTTTAGACCAGTGCAGCCTCGAAAGCCACTGACTTCTATGAGGCTTTCCGGAAAGCTGACTCCCGTCAGTCCCACACACCCACTGAATGCCTCTCCTTTTACTTTTTTCAATCCGCTTGGCAGTTTAAGTGTCCCTTTTAATCCTGTATCTCCAAAAGTTCCTTCATTAGAATTCAATCCTTCGCCTATGGTTTCCAATCCCTCTTTAAAATCTACCCCTGTTATTTTTTTGCATTTATAAAATGCTCCTGCATGTATCCACTTTAAGCTTTGGGGAAAATCTATTGTACCACGCAATTCCGTACATGAAGCAAAAGCTCCATGCCCAATTACCGTAAGACCTTCAGAAAATTTTATTCCAGTCACATTACTACAGTTCTTAAATGTATTATTTCCTATTGTCTCTAACCCCGCTGGAAATGTAAGTGTTCCCTTTAAACCGGTACAGCCTTCGAAAATTCCTGTTTGGAATATGTCATCTAAATCAGCAACTCCTAATTCTCTAAGTCCTTTCGGAAAGCTAACGCTTGTCAGTCCTGTACACTGGCTGAATGCACCTTCTCCGATTTTCCTAATGCTCAAAGGCAGTTCCAATTCTCCCTTTATCTTCGTACTTCCAGAAAATGCATACTCGCCAATTTCCTCTAAACCTTCTGACATGGTAATACCCGTCAACTTTTCACAGTTCATAAATGCACTTTCACCAATCTTCTTTACACTCTGGGGCAATACAAGTGTTCCTATAATATTTTTGCAATTTTGAAACGCAAATCCCGCTACCTCTGTCACAGGAATACCATCAATTTCTCCTAAAATTTCACCGGATATGGTATCTGCATCATGATCTCTCCCAGTTACTTTATAATACTTCGTTTCATCATCATATTGGTATTTAATACCACCTATTTCCACCTCATATTGAATTTCAGTTTCATCCGCCTTTAACGTTTCCTCGGTAGCTTCCATTTCTATCGTTTCGGTAGTTTCTAAGATTTCTGTCGTTTCTTCTGTATCAGTAATTTCCGGCATTTCTGTTGTTTCAGCAGTTTCCGTTGTTTCAGCAGTTTCCGCTGTTTCAGCAGTTTCTGTTGTTTCGGTGGTTTCCGTTTCTGTCTCGTCGGATGCTTCCGTGGTCTGCTTTGTTTCTTCTTCTGATAATTCTGTGTTCTCCACTACTACACCCTGCGCACATAAAGCCTGCATCGGTGTACTAAATGCCATCATGGCACAGATACTTAACGCTATCGCCTGTTTCCATAACTTCTGATTTCTCAACTTTTTTCTCCTCTTCCGTTTCATCTTTCATTTACGTATTAATATAAAAAGTGCCAAAAGGCATTCGTTTCCCGGTAATCCTTTTTGGCACTTAAAACCTTTCTATAAAATTCTATCTTTTCATCAAAACTTTGTCAATACAGCCTAGATTGACACATGAAGTCCATAATTCTTCATAGCCTCTGCTAATTTTGCCGCATTTGCTTCTGTCATCTCTGTCAGCGGCGAACGCAAAGAACCTACTTCTAATCCCATTAAGTTCATTGCTTTCTTTACAGGAATCGGATTCACCTCACTAAAGAGTGCATCTACTAACGGCTGTGCTTTTAACTGCATCTCCATTGCTTTTTGGGTATCTCCGTTGAAAAATGCCATACACATCTCATGCACATCCTTCGGTGCAACGTTAGACCATACAGAAATGACACCGATTGCTCCGATTGCCATCAACGGAACTACAATACCGTCCTCACCGGAATAAAGGTCTAATTTACCATCGGTTAAGTACATGGTTTTCGCAGCCTGCGCCACATTTCCGGTTGCCTCTTTGATTGCAACGATATTTTCTACATCATGATACAGCTTTGCGGCAGTCTCCGGCAAAATATTACATCCGGTTCTACCAGGCACATTGTACATGATAATTGGCAGTTTTACAGAATTTGCAATCTTGGTATAGTAATCAATCAGTCCACCCTGAGTTGCCTTGTTATAATATGGAGTCACTGCTAAAAGTCCATCTACTCCTGCCTTTTCTGCCTCTTCGGATAAGTGAACTGCCTCTCTGGTACAGTTTGAACCGGTTCCTGCTACCACCGGTACACGGTGTTTTGTGAACTCTACCGCCGCCTTAATCACAGCAGAATGCTCCTCGGTAGTTAATGTAGAGCTTTCCCCTGTGGTACCTGCAATAATGATACAGTCTGTTCCCTCTTTAATCTGGAACTCAATCAGCTCTTCTAACTTGTCATAATTTACTTCCTCGTTGTTTTTCATCGGTGTAACAATTGCCACACCGGCTCCTTTAAAAATAGACATTGCATTTCTCCTCTCTTTATATGGTAAAAAAAACCGGCTCGTGGCGAGCCGGCATATGATTCAATCATCCTGTCATAACATCCGATAGCTCCCCACCTTGTAAAAAGATGACAGTCATAAAGTTCTTCACTTTATGCCCAAGATATCTGTCCACAGAAGACAAATCCTTTCGGCGTGCTTCCCTTTTACTTTTCTTCATCTGCTTCTGCCACATCTGAAAAGTTACTTATGAAGTACGCGACCTCTATCTAAATATGTATTTCTTTTCTAAGAGAATAGCACTATCTGTCCTAACTGTCAATCCAATTCCTCTAAAAAATCTACTTTACTGACAGAAACCTCGTATGCAACCCTTTTTTCCGTTTCTGTCTCGGAAAGTTTCTTAACGTATTCCCTGCTCTGGATTCTTCCCCAAATCTGCACATGACCGCCCACATCGAAACCGGATGCAAATCTTGCATTTCTGCCCCAACAGATACATGGAATATAGTCCGATTTTCCATAAGAACGGTTTACCGCAATGAGTAAATCCGCAATCTCACGTCCGAGCGGTGTTTTCCGATAAATCGGTTCCTTGCAAATATAACCATCCAAGAAAATCTGATTACTCTTCACGTCCTCCGACATTTCATCTAAAAATTCCAGTTCCCGGACAAAAACGGATAGTACCAGCCTGTTTTTCTTTTCTTCATGTCTGTTAAATGAACGGAACTGTCCCGTCACATAAATTTTCAATCCGATATAGTTTTCATTCACATCAATAAGTCGTTCAGAAATCATAAGAGGTATGTAATCCATATAGTTGCTCAGGCGGTTCACTGCAACATCCACCATATAGAATCCCTCTCCGTATACTTCGTGACTAAACCGGAAATCAGAAACAATTTCTCCTACTATCGATACCTGGTTGTTTTCAAAAATTTTATCTGCCATGAATTTTTCTCCCTTCCTCTATACCGCACACTTTTCTTTGCTCCTTTTCTTATGTTTCCGGTGCGGTCTGCCTGACACAATAGTTTTATCACGAAACAGGTGCATTATTTTCGTGCAACGTGTCGATAAGAAAACCAATGTATTAGGAGATTTTGTCGTATTTTTTATCTTGCGTTATTCTTAAAATATGATAAAATATATAGGCTGGTTTTTTCCTGAACACATTATTATAAGAAAAAACTCGTTCAAAATCAAGTGTAATTTACACACTTCTATTAATCTACTAACTTAGAAAGCAACTGATAAATTTCACACAGGAAAGAGAGAGATTTCGCATATGAAAATGAAACGTGAAGACGTCCGTAATATTGCTATTATTGCCCATGTAGATCACGGCAAAACCACTCTGGTAGACGAACTTTTAAAACAAAGCGGTGTATTCCGTGAAAATCAGGAAGTTCAGGAGCGTGTTATGGACTCCAATGATATCGAAAGAGAGCGTGGTATCACCATCCTCTCTAAAAACACCGCCATCACTTACAATGGTGTAAAAATTAATGTTATTGACACCCCCGGACATGCAGATTTCGGTGGTGAGGTAGAACGTGTCTTAAAAATGGTAAACGGTGTTATTCTTGTTGTTGATGCCTTCGAAGGTGTTATGCCTCAGACAAAATTCGTTTTGATGAAGGCGTTAGAACTTTCCCTACCGGTTATCGTATGTGTAAATAAAGTAGACCGTCCGGAGGCACGTCCAAACGAAGTAGTGGACGAAGTGTTAGAATTATTTATGGATTTAGATGCTTCCGACGAACAGTTAAACTGTCCGTTTCTCTTTGCTTCCGCAAGAGACGGCTATGCAGTCCGGGAGATTCTCGATTTAGTTAATAACAGGAAAGATATGACCCCTCTGTTTGAGACAATCATTGATTATATCCCTGCACCGGAAGGTGACCCGGATGAAAATACCCAGGTTTTAATCAGTACCATTGATTACAACGAATATGTAGGACGTATCGGTATCGGTAAAGTGGACAATGGTTTTCTAAAAGTCAATCAGGAAGCCGTAGTAGTCAACCACCATGAACCGGACAAATGCCAGAAAGTTCGTATTACCAAGCTCTACGAGTTTGACGGATTAAACAAGGTAGAAGTAAACGAAGCAAAAATCGGTTCTATCGTGGCTATCTCCGGTATTGCAGATATCCATATCGGAGATACCATCTGCGCCCCGGAAAATCC
>JAQXGQ010000016.1 GCA_029006795.1 Clostridiales bacterium
TCCTATGGCAAGGAAGTCATAGATAATCCGGGGTGTGCAGGGCATGAGATTATTCTGGGAGAGGATGAATACTTTGTGTTGGGAGATAACCGGAATAACAGCATGGATAGCAGAGATGAGAGAGTTGGTCTGATCCACCGGGAAGAGCTGATTGGCAGAGCTCTCATAAGAATTTATCCTTTTGATAGAATGGGAACATTAGACGGCAGGCAGGGCACATAAAAATGGCAGATAGTGTTTGGGAAGATACAGAAAGGGTAAGTTAGTGTTATGGAAGAGAAAAAAATTGGAGAAATCAGAGAAGAATTAAAGGCAGCAGAGGATACCATGCTGCCTCATTTTATAGAAAAATATAGTACAGATGAACGCGGTGGCGTAGTAAAAATTGTGGAACAGGCAAAAAAAAGACTGCAGAAATTAGAAGCGGAGATAGAAAGAACAGAGTTGTTGAAAACATATGAGAAAGAGTACGCTGCCTGTGGATATATCTGCGGGATTGATGAGGTGGGGAGAGGTCCCTTAGCGGGACCGGTGGTGGCAGGTGCTGTCATTTTACCGAAGGATTGCGATATTTTATATATTAATGATTCGAAAAAACTTTCCGCAGCAAAGAGAGAGGAACTCTATGACATTATTATGGAAAAAGCGGTGGCAACCGGAATCGGTATGGTGGGACCGGCGCGGATTGACGAAATTAACATTTTGCAGGCAACCTATGAAGCCATGAGAGAGGCTATAAGCAAATTGGCGGTAAGACCCGATATATTATTAAATGATGCGGTGACGATACCGGAGGTATCTATCCGCCAGGTGCCTATTATAAAAGGAGATGCAAAGAGCATTTCCATCGGGGCGGCGAGTATCATTGCTAAGGTGACGAGAGACCGGCTGATGGTAGAGTATGATAAAATAATGCCTGAATATGATTTTGCCTCCAATAAAGGCTATGGTTCGGCAGAACACATCAAAGCATTGAAAACCTACGGGGCGTCGCCGATTCACAGGACAAGTTTTATTAAAAATTTTGTTTCGTAGGAAAGAAACGAGGGAAGAAAATGCGGATATCGGATATGCTCGGACAATATAATAGAAATGTCAGCAGCGGTACGGAAGAACTGCGCAGCGCACAAAGTGAAGGAAAGATGGTATCTACTCTCGGAGAATTAGAAACCGGAAATATTTTTGAGGGAACCGTAAATAGCGTGAAAAACGGAAGAGTGACTTTATCTTTAAGCAGCGGGCAGATGATATCTGCACGCTTAGATGGAAAAGTGAGTCTGACGGTGGGAGATTCTATGTTTTTTCAGGTTCGTTCAAACGACGGAACAACGGTATCGATCAAACCCTATACTACTGATAGCGGAATCAGTAACCCGATATTATTAAATGCGCTCTCTCAAGCGGGAGTTCCGGCGACGGAGCGGAGTGTTGCTATGGTGGATGCTATGATGCGGGAGCAAATGTCCATTGGAAAACAAAGTATCCTTGATATGGTAAAAGTATTAAACAATAACCCAAATGTCAATGTTCCTACGTTAGTTCAAATGACAAAAATCGGTCTGCCTGTTTCCCTAGATATGGCATCTCAATTTGAAAACTATATGACAGACCAGCATGCTATTTTAGGGGAGATAGAGCAGGCAATCGGACAGTTGACTCAGGCAATCGGAAGTGAAAATCTTTCGGCACCGGAAGCATTTCTTCTCTACAGTCAGGTTTTAGATATTTTGCAGCAGGGAGAAGGGCTGCCGGAAACGTCAGGAGAAACTTTAGCCTCAGGTACAGAAAACAGTGGAGCATCAGCAGAGACGATAACAATGGGTACAGAAAGCAGTGGAACATCAGCAGAGACGATAACAATGGGTACAGAAAGCAGTGGAGCATCGGCAGAGACGATAGCAATGGAGGCAGAAAATGCCGGAGAAACAGTCGTATCGTCACAGACCACAGGGCAGGGTGCAGTTTTAGAAGAGATATTTCAAAACGTAAACGGAAATATCTATGAGGGAAAAACATCCAAAGGGGCAGAGATGCAGCCGCCACAGGAAAATGTTACGGCAGAGGGCAGACAGAGCGCAGAGACAGGAGCACCGGAGCGGCAGTTAGCGGCGGCGCCACAGACCCTAGAACAGTTGCTTGACGGAAGACAACTGGAAAATTTAAAACAGCTATTGCAGAATATCCCCACTTTAGCAGGAAATACAGAACTTTTTACGGTCTCCGAACAGGAAGAAGTCTTTGTCAATACCATGTTAGAGGATGAAGTGGGGGGGAAGGCAGCAGGACAGCTCGTAAATGCCCCCTCAGTACCTGCAGCAGAATTTCATAAAAATATGAAGGCAGCAGAATTTTTAAATACCGTAAGGGATGCTTTGGCACAAAACAGTCAGTATGGTTTTGCCGGAGTACATAGACTTTTTGCCAGTCGGGAATTTCAGATATTGTTTAAAAATATGGCGGAACAGCAGTGGTTGATAAAGCCGGGAGAATTAAAAGAAACGAATAAAATGAATCAGCTCTATGAGCGGATGGAAAAACAGATGGGCCAGATGGAACAGGTATTAAAAATGGCAGGTATCACAGAAAGCAGTTTCACCGGAACAGCATCGGAAGTTCGAAACAACATTGAGTTTATGAACCAGATTAACCAATTGTACACTTATGTGCAGATACCGTTAAAACTGATGGGTCAGAATGCCTCCGGTGAACTTTATGTGTACACGAATAAGAAAAATTTGAAAGACCCGGATGCGGAATTGACGGCATTTTTGCATCTTGACTTGAAAAACTTAGGCTCTACGGATGTCTCGGTAAAAATGCAGCGAAAAAATGTAAAAACCAACTTTTATATGGAGGATGATGCTTCTTATGATTTGGTGGAAAAGCATTTGCCGATTTTGGAAAAACGTCTGAAAAATAAGGGATATACCTGCAGCATTACGGTGACAAATGAAAAGAAACATGTAGATTTTGTGGGGGATTTTTTACAAAAGGATTTGCCGCCTGCGGGAACACTGCATCGCTATTCTTTTGACATGAAAGCATAGGAGGGTATATGGAGAAAAAGGAAGAAAAACAAAGAGTAAAAACAGCCGTTGCCCTCGCTTATGAACCTGGGGATATGGCGCCAAAAATTCTTGCCACCGGAAAAGGAGAAGTGGCGGAACGTATCATAGAAACTGCCAAAGAAAATGATGTCCCTTTTTACAAGGATAACAAATTAGCAGAAACCTTGTCTAAATTGGAAATCGGGGATACCATACCGCCGGAGCTTTATGATGTGGTGGCAGAAATTCTGGTATTTGTGGATGATAT
Source organism: Clostridiales bacterium (assembly GCA_029006795.1). Classification (GTDB taxonomy): domain Bacteria; phylum Bacillota; class Clostridia; order Lachnospirales; family Lachnospiraceae; genus Roseburia. Next base: position 3,316 of record JAQXGQ010000016.1, read on the forward strand.
GGACAGAATGAAAGCAAAATTGAGTAAGGCGGGGCTATTATAGGTTGCCGGGGACACCGCATGCGAGCGAAAAGGTTAGATGCGGGCAGTAATGTGCGAAGATGAGAAAAACGGGAGGATAGATATTACTTGGGGGAAAAATGCAATAAGAGAGCAGTGGGAAGTGCCTATGAGAAAATCGTGGGAGAATACCTGGGAAGACAAAATTATCAAATCTTAGAATATAATTTCCGCTGCCGTATAGGGGAAATTGACCTCATTGCAAAAGAGGGAGGATATCTGGTGTTTATAGAAGTGAAATACCGTGACAGTGAAAAAAGAGGTAATCCACTAGAGGCAGTTACGCGAAAAAAGCAGCGAATCATAAGCAAGGTGGCTTCCTATTACTGTGTGACCCACGGTTATGGGGAAGAGACACCCTGCCGCTTTGATGTGGCAGCCGTTTTGGGAGAGAAGATTACGGTGATAAAAAATGCCTTTGAGTATCAAGGGTGAAAAGAGATTTGAAAGGATAGAGATTTGCAGAATTTTATTACAAAAAATAACAAAGAGATATTGCGGCAGGAGAGCTATCCGCAGAAAGATGGGAAAGAACTGTTGTTACTAAAATATCCGCTGTTAGAGCAGACGGGGGTGGTGGAACATTGTTTTACCACAAGACTTGGCGGTGTCAGCGAGGGAATATTTTCTTACATGAACTTAAGTTTTACCAGAGGGGATGAAAAAAGCGCTGTGGAAGAAAACTTTCGCAGACTTGCTGGTGCACTTGAGATAAAACCGGAACAGTTCGTGTTTACAGACCAGACTCACACCACAAATGTGAGAAAAGTGACAAGGACTGATGCAGGAAAAGGACTTACAAAAGAGAGAGATTATAAGGATGTGGACGGACTGATTACCGATGAACCGGGATTGGTATTATCCACTTTTTTTGCGGATTGTGTGCCTCTTTATTTTGTGGATCCGGTACATCATGCCATCGGCATGAGCCATTCCGGCTGGAGAGGTACGGTAGGGAGAATAGGGGCCGTTACCATTGCTGCTATGGAAAAAGAGTACGGCTCAAAACCGGAAGAACTTATCTGCGCCATAGGTCCTTCTATCTGTCAGGATTGCTATGAAGTCAGTGAGGATGTGGCAGAGGAGTTTGCAAAAGAATTTACAGACAGAGAGCAGGAAATTCTGTTGGATAAGAAAAACGGAAAATACCAGTTAGACCTGTGGCGGGCAAATGAGATTGTGCTGACAGAGGCGGGAGTCTTGACGGAGCATTTAGCAGTGACAAATATCTGTACCTGTTGCAATCAAAAGCTTCTTTTTTCCCATCGGGCAAGCAAGGGAAAACGGGGGAATCTGGGTGGATTTTTGTATCTCAAGTCATAAGCTGCGCTGAGGGGAAAAGCGAAAGCGGCTTATTTTGGTTGATATCCCTGCAAAATCCGTGTATGATAGAAAGGCAACAAAGGATAAGACTTGTGACAGAAAGGCGTGAAATAATATGGAACAGAAAAGTTATGTAGATTATATCGTAGAAGAAACCAAAAAAATACTTGCCATTGACAGTCCGTCAGGGTATACAAAACAGGTGGCAGAGTACGTTTTAGAAGAATATAGAGCGTTAGGCTATGAGCCGGAAATGACGGTAAAGGGCGGCATTTTAGTGTCATTAGGTGGCAAAAATCCGAAAGATGCAGTGATGTTGGAAGCACATATCGACACGTTAGGCGGTATGGTTAGTGAGATAAAATCTAACGGAAGATTAAAGGTGTCACCGATAGGCGGTATGAATGCAAACAATGCGGAAGCAGAGAACTGCCGTATTGCCACACGTTTTGCTGGAGTTTTTGAGGGAACCTTTCAGCTTTCTAATGCCTCCATTCATGTCAATGGAGATTATAATGATACCAAGAGAACCTTTGACGAGATGGAAGTAGTGTTAGATGAGAAAGTATCATCCAAAGAGGAGACGGAAAAATTAGGCATTATGGTGGGAGACTTTGTCTGCTTTGATCCGAGAACGGTAGTGACGGAGAGCGGTTATATCAAGAGCCGCTTCTTAGATGATAAGTTAAGCGTAGGCATTTTATTAGGGTATGCAAAATATTTAAAAGAAGAAAAGATTACACTAGAGCGGGCGGTTTACCAGCATATTACCGTATATGAGGAGGTAGGACATGGTGGAGCAGCTTCGATTCCGGATGGAGTGACTGAGGTGATTTCTGTGGATATGGGATGTGTGGGTGACGGTCTGACCTGTGAGGAAACGAAAGTTTCTATCTGTGCAAAGGACAGCAGAGGACCATATAATTATGATGTGGTGACTGGGCTGATTCAGGCAGCGAAAGAACATGAGTTAGATTTTGCCGTGGATGTCTATCCTTATTATGGTTCTGATGCGGATGTGGCATTGACGGCAGGTTATGATGTGCGTCATGGACTGATTGGAGCAGGAGTTTACGCCTCTCATGGCTATGAACGCAGCCATAAGGACGGAGTGAAAAATACGTTTGCACTGCTCTGTGCATATCTGGGATAAAATCGGCTTAAGAATATCTTAATAATATCATAGGATTATCTTTATTGAATGCGTATACCTTCCATGCTATATTAACTGTATTAAAACAGATAGTACGGTTAGTACAGATGGGAGGTATTTCTTTGATACAGTTAAATTACCGGGATTCAAAACCGATTTACGAACAAATCAAAGACGGACTTAGAAAACTGGTGATATCAGGTTCTCTTTCTGCTAATGAAAAACTGCCTTCCGTGCGGGAACTTGCTTCAAGTCTTGCCATCAATCCTAATACCATTCAAAAGGCTTATCGGGATTTAGAAAGTGAGGGTTATATTTACACGGTAGCAGGCAGGGGAACCTTTGCGGCCAAACAGCAGGAGATTGTGGAGGCGAGACGTCAGGAACTGCTAGAGAGATTTGATGAAATCGTGGAAGAGTTATTTTTTTTGTCCGTGGAAGAAAGTGAACTGATGGGACGTATGGACAGACTAGCGAGAGGAGGGGGAAGACAGTGATACAGGTGACAGGGTTAAAAAAGTCATTTGATGGATTTCAGGCATTAAGGGGTGTGGATATGCACGTTGGACGTGGCAATATCTATGGTCTCGTAGGACCAAACGGAGCAGGAAAATCCACATTGATACGTCATATTACCGGGGTATATCGTCCTGATGCCGGGCAGGTATTAGTGACAGGGGAGCCGGTTTTTGAGAATAAGGCAGTGAAAGCGAAATTTGCATATATACCGGATGATTTGTTTTATTTTATGCAGGCGGATACGCTGGAAATGAAGCGTTTTTACGAGGGAATTTATCCACAGTTTGACAGTAAACTTTTTTACAGAATGCAGGAGTTTTTCCCAAATATAGACGTAAAAAGAAATATCAGACGGTTGTCAAAGGGAATGCAGAAACAGGTGGCATTCTGGTTAGCAATCTGTTGCAAACCGGAACTTTTAATTTTAGATGAGCCGGTGGACGGTTTAGATCCGGTCATGCGCAGACAGATATGGAGTATTATCATGGCAGAGGTGGCAGAGAAGAAAATGACGGTTCTCGTATCCTCCCATAATCTTCGTGAATTAGAGGACGTTTGTGATCATGTGGGGATTATGCACCAGGGAAAGGTTATGGTGGAGCGCTCTTTAAGTGATTTGCAGGGGAGCGTGTCGAAAATCCAGGTAGCATGTCAGAGTGGAATGCCCAAACTGCCGGAACGGTTTGAGGTGCTTCATATGTCTAATACAGGACGTGTCTACACGCTGATTGTAAAAGGCAATCCAAAGGAGGCAGAGCAGGCGTTAGCAGAAAATAACCCTATGATTGTGGATGTTCTGCCGCTGACGTTAGAGGAGATATTTATTTATGAAATGGGAGGTGCCGATTATGAAGTCAAAGACATCCTGTTTTAACACTACGATTTTAAAGAAAAATATATCCCATTACTGGCCAGTATGGGTGTTATTTTTGTGTTACCTTCTGTTAGTACTTCCGGGGGATATCTGGCTGGATGCTACAAACGAATACAGTTACGAAATGGTATCTGAGACTGGCAGACAATATCAGATTATCGGTTCTGCAATCCGTGTGGCAATGGAACCGGCGCCAATCTTTTTATTTGCAGCAGTTGCGGCGATGATGGTATTTTCCTACCTCTATACAGCGAAAAATGCAAACATGATTCATGCGCTGCCGGTGAATCGGTTTGAATTGTTTGTGACGAATTATGTTTCGGGAATTTTATTTTTGCTGATACCGGAAATAGTTGCTTTTGTGACAGCCGTTATCGTATGTCTGGCGAATCAGCTTACTTATATTGAATATTTATTCTGGTGGCTGCTTTGTGCGGTAGGAGTTACTTTTTTTGCATATTCTATGGCGGTGTTTATAGCGATGTTTACCGGATTGATTTTTGCAATGCCGCTGTATTTTATGATTGTAAACTATCTGTATGTAGGGTGTCTGTATTTAATTCATCTGGTGAAAAGTCTGCTTTGCTATGGTCTGCTGGAGAATGAGTGGAATCCGGGAAAATCCTGCATTTTATCGCCTCTGTATTATTTGAACAATAATCTGCGTGCAAGAGTCATTTATGATAATACAAATACGGCAAGCGGGGTGAGGATAGATGGATGCCAGCTGGTTCTTATCTATGTAGCTGTGGCAGTGGTATTTATTGTGGTGGCATATCAGCTTTATAAAAGACGCCAGATTGAGTATGCCGGCGATTTTGTCAGTATAGGGATTGTAAGACCGATATTCCGTTGGGGAGTAGCATTCTGCGGTGGAACCTGTTTGGCGGTCTGCGCGACAACGATGTTAAAGGACGCACGGGGGATTGTCAACTGTTTTCCTCTCATGTTGGTATGTACGCTGATTTTTGGCGGAATCTGCTTCTGGTTAGCAGAAATGCTGTTACAGAAGAATTTTAAAGTATTTCGCAGAAAACGGATGGGGGAATGGGCGGTGGTAGCCCTTGCATCTGTTGCGTTTCTGCTGTTATTTGAACTGGATTTATTTGGAGTTGAAAGACGTCTGCCAAAGGCAGAGGAAGTTGAGGCAGCATTTGTATATATGGATTATCCGCTTCAGGTGGAAGAGGAAGATATTTCTGAGCTTATTGCACTTCATCGTCAGGTTATCAGTCATAAGAAAGAGTATCAGCAGAATGTAAAGGATAAAGATGGGAAATACTATTACACAACATTCCGCTACTATCTGAAAGATGGAAGCATGTTAGAGCGACGCTACGAACTTCCGGTAACAGAAACATATTTATCAGATCTTTCTAGTCCGACGGCGACAATTCTTGCATGGGAGAAACAGGAAGAACGGTTGAAAATGCAGATGTTTGGCATGGATTATAAAAATAATAAGTATTATTCCGGTTATATTGATTTATTCTCGGAGGATGGTGACAGCAAAACTTATTATTTCGAGGAAGAACAGCTCACACAGATTCTAGAGGCACTCGAAAAGGATGTGGAGGAAGGAAACTTTAATGCTTATCAGATGTACAGTGAACAGCAGGAAAAAGAAGCCTTTGCTAACGGAATCGGATTGAATTATTATAATCGAAACAATAGTTACAATATGTGGGATTATTTCTATCGTTATAGGGAATACATGAGCGAGACGCAGGAGGTAGGTTCTGCGCATGAACAGGTTTCAGCGGACAACAGTATCTATATTAATTTTGGCGAAGATTGTGTCAATACGGTAGAAACACTAGAAAAGCTTGGAATTGTAAATGAAGAATGGCATCTGTATACCTATAAAGAGCAGGAAAGTTTGAAGGCAGAGAAATAAATACAGGAGAAAAAGGTGGGAATAGTTGTGATTCCCCCTTTTTTATTGTAAACTATACTTAGAAAAAAATAAGATAGCAGGATGGGCTATAGGAAGGCATAAGTATTTTTTATGAAAAAAAAGCAGCATGTGATAGACAGGATAGAACCGGGCAGTATTGCTGAGGAGATGGAGATTGAGCCGGGAGATATTCTGCTTAGTATCAACGGAAAAGAGATTGAAGATGTATTTGATTATCACTATTTGATAAATGATGATTATCTCGAAGTGCTGATTCAGAAACCGGACGGAGAACAATGGGAACTTGAAATCGAAAAGGACTATCAGGAGGATTTAGGCATTGAGTTTGAAAATGGTTTGATGGATGATTATAAATCCTGTCATAATAAGTGCATTTTCTGCTTTATTGACCAGATGCCGAAAGGAATGCGGGAGACACTTTATTTTAAGGATGATGATTCTAGACTTTCTTTCCTGCAGGGAAATTATGTGACTCTTACGAATATGAAGGAAAAGGATTTGCAGAGAATCATTGATTATAAATTAGCGCCTATCAATATTTCTGTGCAGACTACCAATCCCGAATTGCGTTGTAAAATGTTAAACAATCGTTTTGCCGGTGATGCGTTAAAGAAAATTGATTTGCTCTATGAAGCTGGAATTGAGATGAACGGGCAGATTGTGCTTTGCAAGGGAGTCAACGATGGTGAGGAATTAGAACGTTCCATCAGAGACTTGACGAAGTATCTCCCTTATATGGAGAGCGTGTCGGTAGTACCTGTAGGACTTTCTAAGTACCGGGAAGGTCTCTATCCTTTAGAGCCTTTTACGAAAGAAGATGCTATAAAGGTGTTAGAGACGATTCATAAGTGGCAGAAGGTCTGCATGGACAGCCACGGAACGCATTTCATTCATGCCAGTGATGAATGGTATCTTTTGGCGGAAAGGGAGCTGCCGCAGGAAGAGAATTACGATGGATATATCCAGTTAGAAAACGGAGTTGGCATGATAAGGCTGCTGTTAGATGAGTTTCGGGCAGCACTTAAGGAGTTGTTAATAGAAGGAGCGGAGGATGTGTCAAAAGAAAACCACAGGCGTTCCATTGCCACCGGTTATTTAGCGGCACCTTTTGTAAAACAGTTAGCAAAAGAGTGTATGGAGAGATTTCCTAATTATGATATCAGGGTATACCCTATCCGAAATGATTTCTTTGGAGATCGGATTACCGTATCGGGGCTTTTGACCGGACAGGATTTAGAGGCACAGTTAAAGACACAGGAATTAGGAGAAAAGCTGCTTTTACCCTGCAATTTACTGCGGAGTGGAGAAGAAGTTTTTTTAGATGATATGACGCTAGACGAGCTGAAAACCGCTTTACAAGTGGAAATAGATATTGTAAAATCAAGCGGTCAGGATTTGCTAGAAGCAATGCTGTTCTAGTTTTATGTGGAGGAAAGGTAAAAGATGAGCAAACCAGTAGTAGCGATTGTAGGACGCCCCAATGTGGGAAAATCCACATTGTTTAATACCCTTGCGGGGGAGCGGATTTCAATCGTAAAAGATACGCCGGGAGTTACCAGAGACCGAATTTATGCAGAGGTTACCTGGCTGAACCATGAATTTACGCTGATTGATACCGGAGGTATTGAGCCGGACAGTAAAGATATTATTTTAGCCCAGATGAGGGAGCAGGCAGAAATTGCCATTGCCACCGCTGATGTGATTATGTTTATTACAGATGTGAGGCAGGGACTGCAGGATTCCGATGCCAAAGTGGCAGATATGCTGCGGCGTTCTGGGAAACCGGTGGTATTAGTGGTCAACAAAGTGGATAACTTTGACAAATATATGCCGGATGTCTATGAATTTTACAACTTAGGAATTGGGGATCCGTTTCCGGTTTCTGCAGCTTCTATGCTAGGATTGGGAGATATGTTAGATGAAGTGGTAAAATATTTCCCGGAATATCATAAGGAAGAAGAGGAAGATGAGCGCCCGAAGGTTGCTATTATAGGAAAACCAAATGTAGGAAAATCCTCTCTCATTAACAAGTTAGCACAGGAGGACCGTGTGATTGTATCGGATATCGCAGGAACCACCCGCGATGCCATTGATACAGACATTAAGTACAATGGAAAAGAATATGTATTTATTGATACTGCAGGTCTGCGCCGGAAGAACAAGATAAAAGAAGAAATCGAGCGCTACAGTATTATCCGCGCCGTTACTGCGGTAGAGCGTGCGGATGTCTGCATTATTGTGATTGATGCAACAGAAGGGGTGACGGAGCAGGATGCGAAGATTGCAGGAATTGCCCATGAGCGCGGAAAAGGAATTATCATTGCGGTTAATAAGTGGGATGCCATCGAAAAGGATGATAAGACCATTTACAAGCACACCGAGAAAATTCGCCAGATATTAAGTTTCATGCCTTATGCGGAGATATTATTCATTTCAGCAAAATCGGGACAGCGTTTAAATAAGTTATTTGAGATGATTGATGTTGTCATTGAAAATAACAGTATGCGTGTGGCGACAGGTGTTTTAAATGAAATTGTGGCGGAGGCAGTGGCAATGCAGCAGCCGCCTTCTGACAAGGGAAAACGTTTAAAGATTTACTATACTACCCAGGTGTCGGTAAAGCCGCCAACTTTTGTCATTTTTGTAAATGATAAAGAGTTAATGCACTTTTCTTATACGCGCTACTTAGAAAACCGTATTCGTGATACCTTTGGTTTCCGTGGAACGGCGTTGAAATTTATTATTCGAGAGAGAAAGGAAGAAAAATAATGATTGGGGCAAGAGTGATTGCATTAGTGCTGGGATATGTGTTTGGACTTTTTCAGACGGGATATATCTATGGGAAAAAACATGGTGTCGATATCCGTACCCAGGGGAGTGGAAATGCCGGTACTACTAATACCTTAAGGGTACTGGGATGGAAAGCGGGATTAGTCACTTTTTTAGGCGATTTATTTAAGGCGATTTTTGCTGTGCTGATGATTCATTTTGTATTTAAAGAACGTTACCCGGATGCTGTTAAGATTCTGGAACTTTATGCCGGTTTAGGTGCAGTATTAGGACACAATTTTCCGTGTTATCTCAAATTTAAAGGTGGAAAAGGCATTGCCTGTACTTCCGGTGTGATTTTAGCGGTATGTCCGCTCGCGGCACCGATATGTCTCGTCTTGTTTATTGGAGCTGTGGCAATCACAAGATATGTTTCTTTAGGCTCTATTCTGGTAGTGACAGCTTATCTGATTCAGGTAATTGTTTTTGGACAGATGGGGTATCTTAATGTAGGAGAAGCCTATCTGATGGAATTTTATATTTTAAGTGCCTGCTTTACACTGATGGCATTGTGGCGTCACAAGACTAATATTAAGCGTCTTTTAAATGGTACAGAAAATAAACTTGGTGTGAAAAAAGAGGAATAAAAATGAAAAAAAGGGTTGCAGTTATCGGAGCAGGAAGCTGGGGAACAGCACTCTCGCTGGTGTTATGTAACAACGGGCATGAGGTAACGCTCTGGTCTATCGTAGAAGCAGAAATAGAGATGTTAAAGGAAAAACATGAGCACGTAGACAAACTTCCGGGAGTCAAATTGCCGGAGACTATCTGCTATACTACCGATTTACAGGCGGCGATTGCCGATAAAGAGTTTCTTATTTTAGCGGTTCCGTCCGTATTTACCAGAAGCACGGCAAAAAGTATGGCTCCTTTTGTAAAGGAAGGTCAGGTGATTGTATGTGTGGCAAAAGGGATTGAAGAAGAAACGCTGATGACGATTTCTGAGGTTGTGGAGCAGGAAATCCCAAATGTGGACGTGGCAGTGATGTGTGGTCCGAGCCATGCGGAGGAAGTCGGTAGGGGACTTCCAACTACTGTGGTGGCAGGTGCCAAAAAGAAATCCGTGGCAGAGGGAGTACAGGATATTTTTATGAATGAAATATTCCGTGTCTATACTAGTCCTGATGTTCTAGGGATGGAGCTTGGAGGTTCTTTAAAAAATGTCATTGCATTAGCAGCAGGTATGGCAGATGGACTTGGTTACGGCGACAATACGAAGGCGGCACTGATTACTAGAGGGATTGCTGAGATGGGGCGCCTTGCTCTGAAAATGGGAGCAAATTATGAGACCTTAAGCGGTCTTACCGGTATTGGTGATTTGATTGTTACCTGTGAGAGCAAACACAGCAGAAACAGGAAAGCCGGAATGCTCATGGGGCAGGGATACACCATGAAACAGGCAACGGAAGAAGTAAAAATGGTGGTGGAAGGGATTTATTCTGCCAAAGCGGCCATTGCCTTAGCACGGAAATATGATGTGGATATGCCGATTATTGAAGAGGTAAATGAGGTTCTTTTTGAAGACAAACCGGCAAAGGATGCGGTAAAGGAACTTATGATGCGTGACAGACGGGCAGAACACAGTGATTTAGAATGGAAAGCGTGAAGGAAATATGAGAGTAGAGGTAAAGAAATTAAGTGAGACGGCAGTGCTGCCGGTCAGAGGAAGTGAGCAGGCAGCAGGATATGATTTGTGCGCAGATATCGAAAGCACAGTGACTATCTGGCCGGGAGAGACAGCTAAAATAGGAACAGGTCTTGCTTTTGCGATTCCGCAGGGATATTTCGGCGGGATATTTGCCCGAAGCGGGCTTTCTACCAAAAAAGGGCTTCGTCCGGCGAACTGTACCGGTGTGGTCGATTCGGATTACCGTGGACCGGTTATCGTGGCATTACACAATGATTCTACGAAAGAACAGACCATTGAGCCGGGTGAGAGAATTGCACAGATGATTTTGATACCATATCTTTCGGCAGAGTTCGAGCCGGTTGCAGAATTAGACGAAACTGCTCGCGGTGAGGGAGGCTTTGGCTCTACCGGAACAAAATAAAAACTGTTTTTGTGAAAGGAGAAGGGGATTATGGAAAACAGAGCGGTTAGAGGCAGTGGTAAATGGCTTTGGTATTCCCGGTTATAATGTCCGTCATTTTGTATAAAAAATAGAAAAGAAATCGTCAGTTTGACGAAAAAATAAAAAAACAGTCGAAATCACTGTGACATTTCACAAGAAAAAGAGAAATTCTTTGTGGAGGCGGCATATGGCATTTTCGGCTGTTTTTTTGTATAGTATAACTATCAAAAACGTAAACAAATTTTAGGAGGTATTTAGACCAATGGCAAGTTTATCTTTAAAAAATATCTGTAAAGTATATCCTAACGGTTTTGAAGCTGTTAAGGATTTCAACCTTGAAGTAGAAGATCAGGAGTTCATCATCTTCGTAGGACCATCCGGATGTGGTAAATCTACTACCCTTCGTATGATTGCAGGTCTTGAAGAGATTTCTTCCGGTGAATTCAAAATCGACGGAAAATTGATGAACGATGTAGAACCAAAAGACAGAGATATCGCAATGGTATTCCAGAACTACGCATTGTATCCGCATATGACCGTATTTGATAATATGGCATTCGGATTAAAATTAAGAAAAGTTCCAAAGGATGAAATTAAGAAAAAAGTAGAAGAAGCTGCTAAAATCCTTGACCTTGAGAAATTATTAGACCGTAAGCCGAAGGCTTTATCCGGTGGACAGAGACAGCGTGTTGCTATGGGACGTGCTATCGTTCGTAATCCTAAGGTATTCCTTATGGATGAGCCGTTATCCAACTTGGATGCAAAATTACGTGTACAGATGCGTTCTGAGATTTCAGCTTTACATAACAGATTAAAAGCTACTATCATCTACGTTACACATGATCAGACCGAGGCTATGACCTTAGGTACCAGAATCGTCGTATTAAAAGACGGTGTTATCATGCAGGTTGATTCTCCGCAGAAATTATACAACGAGCCGAACAACTTATTCGTTGCAGGTTTCATCGGATCTCCGCAGATGAACTTTGTAGATACAACATGTAAAGTAGAGGGAGAGAAAGTTTCTCTTACATTCGACAACACAACTATCGTATTACCACCAGCAAAAGCTAAGAAACTTGCAGATGGCGGTTACAATGGAAAGACAGTTGTTATGGGTATCAGACCAGAGGATATCGGCGATTCTGAAATCGAAATCGAAGCACACAAAGACTGCACATTTGAGGCAGATATCACAGGATATGAGTTATTAGGTTCTGAGGTATTATTATACTTCAAAGCAGGCGGTGCTGGTATGACTGCAAAAGTTGACTCCAGAACAACTGCTCGTATGGGTGACCACATTAAATTGGCAATTGATCCTGAGAAAATTCATGTATTCGACAAAGAAACTGAATTGACAATTACCAACTAATTCGGTAAAATTAAACAGACAATAAAAGATAGAAACTGGGTGCAAACTATGTACCCAGTTTTTATTGTTGTTTGTATGAAGTTATGGCATTTTTTGAGAAAGGGTTGTAACATATATGATTTCCAACCATAAAATTCAGGAAGCACTCGATGAAATCAAAGAAATATCAAGAATTGATTTAGCATTATACACGGAAAAGGGAAAACCGGTTGCCGCTACTTTTTCCATAGAAGAGGATTTAGAGGAAGCAGTGTCTTCCTTTGCAGAATCGATGGCAGAAAGCCAGATGTTAGCCGGCTGTCATTTTTTTAAAGTGATTGTGGAAGGAGAAGTGGAATATATTCTTTTGACCAAATCTTCTGCAGAGGATGCCTATATGGTAGGGCGGTTAGCAGTCTGCCAGATACGGAACTTAGCAGCAGCTTATATGGAGCAGTTTGATCGTAACAATTTTATGCAGAATATTCTGCTTGGAAATATGCTTGTGGTGGACATGTATAATAAAGCCAAGAAACTCCATGTAGAGCAGTCGGAGAGAGTGGTCTATGTGATTGATTTAGGGGATAAAAAAGATTCCTCTGCCGTAGAATTGGTGAAAAACCTGTTTGCCACGAAAATGCGGGATTATGTGACGGAAGTGGACGAGCAGAGCATCATACTGATAAAGGATGTCCGGGATATCAAGGAGGAAGAGCAACTTCAGACGCTTGCGGATATGATTGTTGACAATATGCACACGGAAATTATGGTACGTGCCCGGGTTGGTTATGGAAACCGAGTCAGCAATTTACAGGATATTGCCCGTTCTTACCAGGAGGCAAAGATGGCATTAGAGGTGGGGAAAATTTTTTATGCGGAAAAGGAAACCATCGCTTACCGCTATCTTGGCATCGGCAGATTGATTTACCAGTTGCCAATGAGTCTTTGTGAAATGTTTATCCATGAAGTGTTCGGGGATGAGATACCGGATATTTTCAATGAAGAGATTACCACGACGATACAGAAGTTTTTTGACAACAATCTGAATATTTCGGAGACGGCAAGGCAACTGTATATACATAGAAATACTTTAGTTTACCGGTTAGAGCGGTTAGAGAAGATGATAGGTCTTGATATCCGCCGGTTTGATGATGCAATGACCTTTAAGATTGCACTTATGGTACTTGCACATATGAATTATCAGAAAGCAGAGGAGCAGTAGTTATGGCAAACAAGACATCCTATGATGAGCATAGCATAGCGGTTTTAGAGGGACTTGAAGCGGTAAGAAAACGTCCGGGAATGTATATCGGAAGTGTGTCAAGGAAGGGACTAAATCATTTGATTTATGAGATTGTGGATAATGCCGTAGATGAGCATTTAGCCGGAGCCTGTGATACCATTCATGTAACCTTAGAAGCGGATGGTTCCTGTACCGTAGAGGATAACGGACGAGGGGTCCCTGTGGGAATGCATGCAAAGGGAGTATCTGCAGCACGTATCGTATATACTACCTTGCATGCCGGTGGTAAATTTGATGATTCGGCATATAAGACTAGCGGTGGTCTTCACGGTGTAGGTTCTTCTGTTGTCAATGCTTTATCTACTTATATGGACGTAGAAATCAGTAGAGAGGGATATGTGCACCATGACCGCTATGAGAGAGGTATTCCAGTGGTAGAACTTGAGAACGGTCTGTTGCCTAAGATTGGAAAAACCAAAAAGACGGGCACTAAGGTCAATTTCCTGCCAGATCCGGAAATCTTTGAAAAGACAAGATTTAAAGAGGATGAAGTAAAGAGCCGTATGCACGAAACTGCCTACTTAAATCCGGCACTCACCATTATTTATGAGGATCGCAGGGGAGAAGAAGTAGAGCACATTGTTTACCATGAGGAAGAAGGCATTATAGGTTTTGTCAAGGATATCAATAAGAACACAGAAGTTTTGCATGATGTGATTTATTTTAAAGGCGAGATGGAAAATATTACTGTGGAGGCAGCATTCCAGTATACCAATGAATTCCATGAGAATATTTTAGGATTTTGTAATAATATTTTCAACGCAGAGGGCGGAACCCATATCACCGGATTTAAGACAGTGTTTACCACAGTTATTAACTCCTATGCCAGAGAGCTTGGCATTCTAAAGGAGAAGGATACGAACTTTACCGGTGCAGATGTGAGGAACGGTATGACGGCAGTGGTATCCATCAAGCATCCTGATCCGCGTTTTGAAGGGCAGACCAAGACCAAATTAGACAATCAGGACGCCTCCCGTGTGACGGCAAAAATCACCGGTGATGAAATCCAGTTATATTTTGATAAAAATTTAGAAGTCTTAAAAACAGTGATTTCCTGTGCGGAGAAAGCAGCCAAAATTCGTAAGACCGAGGAAAAGGCGAAAACGAATCTTCTGACAAAACAGAAATTTTCCTTTGATTCTAACGGAAAACTGGCAAACTGCGAGAGCAGGGATGCTTCTATCTGCGAGATTTTTATTGTAGAGGGAGATTCTGCGGGAGGCTCCGCAAAGACTGCCCGTGACAGAAATTTTCAGGCAATATTACCAATTCGCGGAAAAATATTAAATGTGGAGAAAGCCAGTATTGACAAGGTGCTTGCCAATGCAGAAATCAAGACCATGATCAATGCCTTTGGATGTGGATTTTCCGAAGGGTATGGCAACGACTTTGATATTACCAAATTGCGTTACGATAAAATTATCATCATGGCAGATGCCGATGTGGATGGGGCACATATTTCTACCTTGCTTTTGACATTGTTTTACCGTTTTATGCCGGAACTGATTTATGAGGGACATGTGTACGTGGCAATGCCTCCGCTTTATAAGGCAATTCCAAATAAGGGGGAGGAAGAATATCTTTATGATGATGCTGCGCTAGAAAGATACCGCAAGACCCATAAAGGGAATTTTACATTACAGCGTTACAAAGGTCTTGGAGAAATGGATGCAGAACAGCTCTGGGAGACCACCCTTAACCCGGAAACGAGGATTTTAAAACGGGTGGAGATAGAGGACGGCAGAATGGCATCGGATATCACAGAACTTCTGATGGGAAATGATGTGCCTCCGAGAAAGATGTTTATCTATGAACACGCCCAGGATGCAGCCCTTGACGTATAGCAATGAGCAGTCACATTTTCTTATTGAAAACAAATTTTCTTTCAGAAAACAAATTTTCTTTCAGAAAACAAGGAGAATTAATAAATGAGACAGGAAGAACAGATTATCCGCACCGAGTATTCGGAGTTAATGCAGAAATCTTATATTGATTATGCCATGAGCGTTATTGTGGCGCGTGCCCTTCCGGATGTGCGGGACGGATTAAAACCGGTACAGAGACGTACTTTATACGATATGTATGAGCTTGGCATTCGTTATGACAAGCCTTACAGAAAAAGTGCCCGTATTGTCGGTGATACGATGGGTAAATATCATCCTCACGGAGACAGTTCCATTTATGGAGCATTGGTTGTGCTGGCACAGGATTTTAAAATGGGGCTTCCATTAGTAGACGGACATGGTAACTTTGGTTCTATTGAGGGTGACGGAGCAGCGGCAATGAGATATACCGAGGCGCGTTTGCAGAAGATTACCCAGGAGGCATACTTAGCAGACCTTGACAAGGATGTGGTAGATTTTGTGCCAAATTTCGACGAAACGGAGAAAGAACCGGAGGTATTGCCGGTAAAAGTGCCAAATCTTCTTTTGAATGGTTCTGAGGGTATTGCGGTAGGTATGACTACCAGTATTCCTCCCCACAATTTTGGAGAAGTCATAGATGGTGTTATCGCTTATATGAAAGACCCTGACATCAACACGGAACAGATGATGAAATATATTCCGGGACCGGATTTTCCTACAGGGGGAATCGTGGCAAATAAGGATGACCTTTTGGCAGTTTACTCCACTGGCATGGGAAAAATTAAGATTCGCGGAAAAGTGGAAGTGGAGCATGGAAAGGGTGGAAAAGACCGTTTGGTGATTACAGAAATTCCTTACACTATGATTGGTGCAAATATTGGTAAGTTTTTAAATGATGTTTACAGCCTTGTGGAAACCAAAAAGACCAACGATATTGTGGATATCACAAACCAGTCCTCGAAAGAGGGAATCCGTATTGTGTTAGAATTGCGAAAAGGGGCAGATGTAGAAAATTTAAAAAATCTGCTCTATAAAAAGACAAAATTAGAAGATACTTTTGGAGTTAATATGTTAGCAGTTGCGGACGGTAAACCGGAAACAATGGGAATTGTGCCGATTATCCGTCATCATGTGAATTTCCAGTATGAGCTTGCTACCAGAAAATATAAAACCCTTCTTGCAAAAGAGTTAGATAAAAAAGAAATTCAGGAAGGCTTAATTGCGGCAACGGACGTTATTGATTTGATTATTGAGATTCTCAGAGGAAGTAAAAATGTCAAAGATGCGAGAGCCTGTCTCACAGAGGGTATCACCGACAATATTACCTTTAAGTCTGCCCAGTCAAAGAAGGATGCCGCAAAACTCCGGTTTACGGAGCGTCAGACCACTGCAATTTTAGAGATGCGCTTACAAAAATTAATCGGCTTGGAGTTAGAAGCATTAATGAGAGAGCATGAGGAAACATTAAAGAATATTGCACGTTATGAGGATATTTTAGGAAGCCGTTCTGCTATGGCGAAGGTCATCATCAAAGAGCTTGAGGGGTACAAGAAGGAGTACAATCAGCCAAGAAAGACCGTTATTGATAATTTAGAAGAGGCGGTAGTAGAAGAGAAGAAGCTAGAAGAGATGGATGTGGTATTTTTAATGGATCGTTTCGGCTATGCTAAGACGGTCGATGTTACCACTTATGAGCGAAATAAAGAGGCGGCAGATACGGAAAACCGTTATGTGCTGACCTGTAAAAATACGGATAAAATCTGTATCTTTACCAACACCGGGCAGATGCACCTGCTAAAAGTATTAGATTTACCATATGGCAAATTCCGTGATAAGGGTACGCCGATTGATAATATCAGTAATTATGACAGCAGTACGGAAAATTTTATTTATATCACCAATTTAGCAGCAATCAGTAATTCTAGAGTGATTTTTGGAACGAAAAATGCCATGCTGAAAGTGGTGGACGGTATTGAGTTTGATGTGGCAAAACGTACCACGGCAGCCACAAAATTAAATGAGGGAGATGAAGTGATTTTCGTGAAAGCTCTCTGTATGGAAGAAACATTGGTTATGCAGTCAGAGAAGGATTTCTTCCTTAGGATTGATACTTCCGCCATTCCGGAAAAGAAAAAGGGTGCAGTGGGAGTCCGTGGCATGAAACTTGGCGCAGGGGATGCCCTCACAGCGATTTATCTTTTAGATGCAGGAGAAGAACGGAACGTAGAGGTGAAAGGAAAAGAAGTAGCACTTCATCGTCTGCGCACTGCAAACCGTGACACGAAGGGAACAAAGAAGTAAAGGGAGAAATCGATGAAGCAGAAAAATAGATTTGAACTCTGGCAGATTCTTTATCCGATTGCGATTTATTATGTGGTTTCAAGTCTGGCATATTTTGGACTGGAAGTGATTTTGGGAGTTACCACAACGGAGAATTATATGGTGCGCCAGATGTTGTGCGGAGCCATTACCATTCCCTTTATCCTGCGGTTTTACATGGAAGATAAAAAGACAAGAGATGTGGTTTATGGTGCGAGAAAATTCCGACTTGACGGAGTGCAGATAAAAAATATTCTGCTTACCATAGCAACGGCAGGAACGGCAGGAATGGCAGTCAATAACATGATTGCCATGACACCGATTGTGCAGACGTCCACAGGATTTCAGAATGCCAATGCCTCTTTTTTTGGAGGAAAACTGATATTTCAGCTGTTAGGCTCCTGTCTGATTATCCCTATTGCGGAAGAATTGGTATTCCGCGGAGTGGTATATCAGAGAATCCGCGTGTATTTTGATATGAAAGTGGCATTGCTGTTTTCCGCGTTGATTTTCGGCATTGTCCATGCAAATATGGTGCAGTTCCTTTATGCAGCGTTGTTAGGAATACTGTTAGCGTTTCTCTATGAGAAAACAGGATATTTCTATGTGCCGGCGTTAGGTCATATTACAGCAAATACCATTGCGGTTATCAGGACTGCGACGGGATGGCTTGATTTCTCTTATGAACCTACGGCTGCGGGTATTCGCTTTACGGTGGTGCTCTTTGCAGTGGCAGCAGGTCTTATCTGGTATCAGGTAAAAGAATATCGAATGGCTGTTAATGAGAATTGTCAGTGATAATTCAAACACAATTTCATAAAAACCCCAAAATGCAAAGGTGCAGAAAAATTTATTGAAATTTTTTTGCACCTTTTTTAATTGCAAATTGTGCGTATAAGCTATTCTATAAAAGAAAACAAGGAATATTTTCAGAAACTTAATGAGAAAAATGTAAATTGACAAATTATCAGACAAAATAACAAAAAAACAGGTAGACAAACGATATGGAAAGTTGTATATTAGGATATAGCAAATCAAGAAAAAGACAACTGTTTTTCCAGTAAAGACAGTTTCTGGAAATACACGAAGTGGAAAGGAAGAAAATGATGAAAGATAAGTTGAACCGTTTTTCCGTAGCCGGTGCACCTGACACCGAAAAGGGTATGTATTCCCCAGCCTTTGAGCATGATAACTGCGGTATTGGTGCCGTGGTAAATATCAAAGGTATCAAAACCCATGATACTGTGGCGAATGCGTTAAAGATTGTTGAAAACTTAAAACACAGAGCCGGAAAGGATGCAGAGGGAAAGACCGGAGACGGTGTTGGTATTTTGTTACAGGTTTCCCACAAATTTTTCTCGAAAGTAACCAAACCGTTAGGAATTGAACTCGGAGATGAGAGAGATTACGGTGTCGGTATGTTCTTCTTTCCACAAGACGAATTAAAACGGAACCAGGCAAAGAAGATGTTTGAGGTTATCGTGGAGAAAGAAGGCATGAAGTTCTTAGGATGGAGAGAAGTGCCTACAGACCCTACTAAGTTAGGTCAGAAAGCCGTAGACTGTATGCCTTATATCATGCAGGGATTTGTAAAGCGTCCCCAAGGAGTGGAAAAAGGTCTTGCTTTTGACCGTAAACTCTATGTGGCAAGACGTGTATTTGAGCAGTCCAATGATGATACTTATGTGGTTTCGTTATCTAGTAGAACCATCGTATACAAGGGTATGTTCTTAGTAGAGCAGTTAAGACTGTTTTTTGCTGATTTGCAGGATAAGGATTATGAGTCAGCGATTGCAACCGTACACTCCCGTTTCTCTACCAACACCAATCCAAGCTGGGAGAGAGCACATCCGAACCGCTTTATTGTACATAATGGTGAGATTAACACCATTAAAGGTAATGCGGATAAGATGTTAGCCCGTGAGGAAACGATGGAGTCCGAGCACTTAAAAGGTGAGTTACAGAAAGTGCTTCCGGTTATCAATTCCGAGGGTTCTGACTCAGCTATGTTAGATAATACCTTAGAGTTCTTAGTGATGAGTGGTATGGATTTACCTCTTGCTGTGATGATTATGATTCCGGAACCGTGGGCAAACAACCGTATTATGTCCCAGAAGAAAAAGGACTTTTATCAGTATTATGCAACCATGATGGAGCCCTGGGATGGCCCGGCTTCCATCCTGTTTTCCGATGGAGATTTAATGGGGGCAGTGCTTGACCGTAACGGTCTTCGTCCATCCCGTTATTACATTACAGATGATGATTATTTAATTCTTTCTTCTGAGGTAGGCGTATTAGACATTGACCCGACAAAGATTGTGGTAAAAGAACGTCTTCGCCCGGGAAAAATGCTTTTAGTAGATACCGTTGCAGGAAAAGTCATTGATGATGATGAGTTAAAAGAGACTTATGCCAGCAAGCAGCCTTACGGTGAGTGGCTTGACGGTAATCTGTTAAAATTATCTGACTTAAAGATTCCAAACGAGCGTGTTCCTGAGTACAGTAAGGAAGAACGCCAGAGAATGCAGAAAGCATTCGGTTATACCTATGAGTCCTTAAGAGAGGCAATCTTACCGATGGCGAAGAATGGTGGTGAGGGAACTTCCGCAATGGGTATCGATACTCCTCTTGCTGCCTTAGCAAGTGACCATCAGCCGTTGTTTAATTACTTTAAACAGCTGTTTGCACAGGTAACAAACCCGCCAATCGACTCAATCCGTGAGAAAGTCGTTACCTCCACCACCGTATACATTGGAGAGGATGGTAACCTGTTAGAGGAAAAAGCAGAAAATTGTAAAGTATTGAAAGTAGATAATCCGATTCTTACCAATACGGATTTGATGAAGATTAAATCCATGAAGGTGGAAGGATTTAAAGTAGAAGTAATTCCGATTACTTATTATAAAAACACCAGCTTAGAGAAGGCTATCGACCGTCTTTTTGTGGAGGCAGACCGTGCTTACCGTGACGGAGCAAATATCTTAATCCTTTCCGACCGCGGTGTGGATGAAAACCATGTGCCAATTCCTTCCTTATTAGCAGTGTCTGCATTACAGCAGCATTTGGTAAGAACCAAGAAGAGAACATCCTTAGCGATGATATTAGAGTCCGGCGAGCCGAGAGAGGTACATCATTTTGCAACCCTGTTAGGCTATGGTGCCTGCGCTATCAACCCATATTTAGCACAGGATACCGTAAAACAGTTAGTAGACGAGCATATGCTTGACAAGGATTACTATGCAGCAGTGCAGGATTACAATTCTGCAATCTTAAATGGTATCGTAAAAATTGCATCCAAGATGGGAATTTCTACCATCCAGTCTTATGAAGGTTCTAAAATCTTCGAGGCAATCGGTATTGACAAAAATGTCATTGATAAATATTTCACCAATACTGTCAGTCGTATCGGTGGCATTACCTTAAAGGACATCGAGTACGATGTAAATATACTTCACTCTGCAGCTTACGATCCGTTAGGATTAGAGACAGATTTGACGTTAGACAGCAGAGGACGTCATAAGATGAGAAGTGGTGCAGACCCGCATCTCTACAATCCTGCTACCATTCATTTGTTACAGGAGGCAACCAAACGGGGTGACTATGAGCTGTTTAAACAGTACACAGAATTAGTAAATAAAGAAGAAAAGGAAATCACCCTTCGCGGTCTGATGGATTTTAATTATCCGAAGAAAGGTGTTCCGATTGAAGAAGTAGAGAGTGTAGATTCCATTGTCACCAGATTTAAAACAGGTGCAATGTCTTACGGTTCCATTTCTCAGGAGGCACATGAGACGTTAGCGATTGCCATGAACCGTCTCCACGGAAAATCAAACTCCGGTGAAGGTGGTGAAGATGCAGAGCGTATTGCCAGCAAGAACAGCCCGGTAAACCGTTGCTCTGCAATCAAACAGGTAGCATCAGGACGATTTGGTGTTACGAGCCAGTATTTAGTAAGTGCACAAGAAATTCAGATTAAGATGGCACAGGGTGCAAAACCGGGTGAAGGTGGACATCTTCCGGGCAAAAAAGTATATCCGTGGATTGCTAAGACAAGACTTTCCACACCGGGTGTATCCTTAATTTCTCCGCCACCTCATCACGATATTTATTCTATTGAGGACTTAGAGCAGTTAATTTACGACTTAAAGAACTCAAACCGTGATGCAAGAATTACCGTAAAACTGGTATCAGAAGCAGGCGTAGGTACAGTCGCAGCAGGTGTAGCGAAAGCAGGGGCACAGGTAGTGTTGATTTCCGGTTATGACGGAGGTACCGGTGCGGCTCCTTCAAGCTCTATTCATAATGCAGGACTTCCGTGGGAACTTGGCTTAGCAGAGACACATCAGACTTTGATTATGAATGGTCTTCGTAATAAAGTGCGTATTGAGACAGACGGTAAGTTAATGAGTGGACGTGACGTTGCCATTGCAGCACTGCTTGGCGCAGAGGAGTACGGTTTTGCTACGGCTCCGCTTGTAACCTTAGGTTGTGTGATGATGCGTGTATGTAACTTAGATACCTGTCCGGCAGGAATTGCAACACAGAATCCGGAGCTTCGGAAACGTTTTGCAGGAAAGCCGGAATATGTAGAAAACTTCATGCGTTTCATTGCTCAGGAATTAAGAGAATACATGGCAAAATTAGGCTGCAGAACCATTGATGAGATGGTAGGAAGAGGCGATTTATTAAAGGTTCGTGAGGATTTAACAGGACGTGATAAGGAAATCGATTTATCTAGAATCTTAAACAATCCGTTTGCAGAGCAGAAACAGAAAGTGATTTTTGACCCGAAACAGGTTTATGACTTTGAGTTAGAGAAAACCAAAGACATCACCGTTTTATTAAAGCAGTTAGGCTCTGCATTAGAGAAAAAACAGCGCAGAAGTATTGACGTGGAGGTTACCAATACTGACCGCTCCTTCGGTACAATTTTTGGTTCCGAAATTACCAAGAAATACGGCGGAGAAGGATTAGAGGAAGACACCTTTATCGTAAAATGTACCGGTGCAGGCGGACAAAGCTTTGGTGCGTTCATTCCGAAAGGATTAACCTTAGAGTTAGTTGGTGATTCCAATGATTACTTTGGAAAGGGACTTTCTGGCGGTAAATTAGTAGTTTATGCTCCGGCTGGTGTGAAATATAAGAGAGATGAAAATATCATTATCGGTAATGTAGCTCTTTATGGTGCTACCAGCGGTAAAGCATTTATCAGCGGTGTGGCAGGCGAACGTTTCTGTGTTCGTAACTCAGGTGCTTCTGCAGTTGTCGAGGGTGTAGGCGACCACGGATGTGAGTACATGACAGGCGGACGAGTAGTTGTTCTCGGAAAAACCGGTAAAAACTTTGCCGCAGGTATGAGTGGTGGTATTGCTTATGTCTTAGACGAGGATAACGATTTATATACCAGAATCAATAAAGAGATGGTATTTTCTGAGGAAGTCAGCAACAAGTATGATGTTATGGAATTGAAGGAAATGATTAACGAGCATGTTGCATTGACAAATTCCGAAAAGGGAAAAGAAATCTTAGACAATTTCAGTGAATATCTGCCGAAATTCAAGAAAGTAGTTCCGTATGATTATAACCGTATGCTCATGGCGATTGTTCAGATGGAAGAAAAAGGTTTGTCTTCAGAGCAGGCGCAGATTGAAGCATTTTATGCAAACACAAGAAACTGAAGTTTCTTAGAGTAAGTGAACTAGATTTCTTAAAGAAAGGACGATAAAAAATGGGAAAACCAACTGGATTTATGGATTATGATAGAGAAAATGCAAAAGCGGTTGCACCAAAGGAACGTATCAAGAACTTTAACGAGTTTCATACTCCGCTTTCTAAAGAAAAACAGCAGATTCAGGGCGCAAGATGTATGAACTGCGGTGTTCCGTTTTGTCAGGCAGGAATGAATATTATGGGAATGACTAGTGGCTGCCCACTGCACAACTTAGTTCCGGAGTGGAATGACCTTGTGTATACAGGCAACTGGGAGCAGGCATATAATCGTCTGAAAAAGACAAACAATTTCCCTGAGTTTACTTCGAGAGTATGCCCGGCGCTTTGCGAGGCGGCCTGCACCTGTGGCCACTGGGAAGACCCGGTGACCTGTAAGGCAAATGAGCACGGCATTATTGAAAATGCTTACGAGCAGGGCTATGCGGCAGCAAAACCGCCGAAAGTACGCACCGGCAAAAAGGTGGCAGTCATCGGTTCCGGCCCGGCAGGCTTAGCGGCAGCAGATCAGTTAAATAAGCGTGGTCATTCTGTGACAGTTTTCGAGAGAGATGACCGTGTGGGTGGACTTTTGATGTACGGCATTCCGAACATGAAGTTAGAAAAATGGGTCATTGACCGTAAAGTGAACGTTATGAAGGAAGAGGGCGTTACCTTCGTTACCGGTGTGAATGTTGGAAAAGACGTAAAGGCAGCAAAATTATTAAAGGACTATGACCGTGTGATTTTAGCATGCGGAGCAAAAAATCCGAGAGATATCAAAGCACCGGGACGCGATGCAAAGGGTATCTATTTTGCAGTGGATTTCTTAAAGGCAACGACAAAGAGCTTGTTAGACTCAGAGCTGAAAGATAATAACTATATTTCTGCGAAAGGCAAAAAGGTAGTGATTATCGGTGGTGGTGATACTGGAAATGACTGTGTAGGAACCTCTATTCGCCACGGCTGCGTCAGTGTGACACAGCTTGAAATGATGCCGAAGGCTCCTGACACAAGAGCAGAGAATAATCCGTGGCCGGAATGGCCGAAAGTCTGCAAGACAGACTATGGTCAGGAAGAGGCGATTGCCATGTTCGGACATGATCCACGTATCTATCAGACGACAGTGAAAGAATTTTTAAAAGATAAAAACGGCAATTTGAACGGACTTATCACCGTAAAATTAGAGAGTAAAAAAGATGAGAAAACTGGACGTATGGTAATGGCAGAAGTGGCAGGCTCCGAGAAGAAATTAGAGGCAGATTTAGTATTAATTGCAGCCGGTTTCTTAGGAACAGAGCAGTATGTAGCTGACGCTTTCGGTGTGGAATTAAATGCCAGAACCAATGTGGCAACTGCAGAGGGCGCTTATGCAACCAATGTGAAAAATGTATTTGCAGCGGGAGATGTTCACAGAGGACAGTCCTTAGTGGTATGGGCAATCCGTGAGGGACGGGAAGTTGCAAGAGAAGTAGACGAAAGCCTGATGGGATATTCCAATCTGTAAGGGCAGTTTATAAAATGATAGAAATAGCATTCGGACTAAAAAAGTTCGGATGCTATTTTGGTTATTGTGATGGAGGAGGAAGGTAATCTGTTGTAAAACGAGAAGTTTTTCGCTATAATAGGGACAGCACAAATGAGAGGGGAGCTGTCATTTATGAGCGAAGAGAAGAAACAAGGGGAGCCTGCATTAGAGCAGGAAAAAATACCGGAAGAAAATCAGGCAGAGCTTGTGACAGAAAGCCGGGAAATGGAGATACCACAGGTACAGGTCAAGATTACAGATGCAGCGCCGGATTTATCCACAGTGGAGGTAAAAAATCCGCGGATTGGAAAAGTGTTAAAACTGCAGGAGGAAGTAGAGCGGCAGAACGAGCTAGAGCAGCTGCGCAGCAAACGAATCCGCCAGGAGCAGGAATATATAGATAAGATGCTGCAGTCTGTGGAAGAAAATTTAAAAAACACCAAAGAAGAGCAGAAAATCAATGAGGAATTTGAAGCCCATATCCGCACGGAAATTTACCGGATGCATGGCATCAGCGAGGATAAACTGCAGGGGATGACGGAGCGGAAAACAGCCTGGTATCAGGGGGCTGCATTTTCCTTATTTTTTCTCTCAATTGTAATGATTGTCCTCTGTGGTCTGCTTCACGGCTTTGGCTCGGAGCTTTGTATTTTTATGGCATTTTATACTGCCATCGAGGGAACACTTCTATCAAACGGCAGAAAACAGTCCGTCATCCTAGAGGGATTGATTAAAGTGTTGTATTTATTGTTGTTTCCTGTAATGATGGTGGTATTTGTATGCTATGAATTGGGTTTTGAGGAATACCAGATTCTGGTGCCAATTTTTGTGATAGCAGGTGTGGCAGTGCTGATACTCGGTGCAATTTCCTATTTCCTATATGACCCTTACCGTGTTGACCGCAGAAACAAAAAGAAAGCGCAAAATTACATCAAGGAGATGGAAAAGACAGCATTAAAAGAAGTGCGGTTAAAGGAAAAGAAACTGGAAAAATTAGAGAAAAAGAGAAAGAAGGAGACAGAAAAAACAGAAAAAGAACAGCTACGTGAGAAGGAACGGAAAGAAAAACGTCAGCAGTTCAAAAACTGGTGGCAGGAGCATAAGCCTTTCAGAAAAACAGAAACAGAGTCAGAAAGTGAAAAACAGACAGTAAAAGAATGTGAGGAGAAAGAATGAATAACGATTTTAAATTTACAACATTGGAATATAAGAGACCGGATTTTGCAAAAATGGAGTCCTTTGCAGAAGAAACAAGAGAGGCAATTAAAAATGCCACTTCTTATGAGGAAGTAAAACAATTGATGCAAAAAATGGATGAGGTGTCAAATGATTTTTCTACGGACTGTGTGATTGCATCCATCCGTCATACCTTAGATACAAGAGATGAGTTTTACGAGAAAGAGGATGAGTATATCAACGATACCATGCCTACCATTATGCCTAAAATGCTTGCATTAGATGAAGCGTTGATGGAGTCTCCTTTCCGTGGTGAGATTGAAAAGGAGTATGGGAAGCAGTATTTTGTGCAGATGGAGCTAAATAAGAAGACCTTCTGTGAGGAGAACATTCCGCTTATGCAGCAGGAGGCAAAGCTTACCAACGAATACCAGAAGATTATGGCAACAGCCGAGATTGCTTTTGATGGGAAAACCTTAAATTTGTATGGGGTACAAAAATATTTTGAACATGAAGACCGTAAAGTACGTCAAGCAGCGGTGAAGGCTTACTCTGATTTTTATCATCAGCATGAGGAACGGTTAGAAGAAATCTGGCAGGAACTTATCACCATAAGAAACCAGATGGGAAAAAATTTAGGTTATGACAATTTTATCCCCGTAGGATATATGCAGCAGGGTAGAACCGATTACGGTATGGAGGAAGTGGCAGCATTCCGTAAACAGGTAGAGAAGGAAATTGTTCCTCTTTGCGAGCAGCTTTATGAAGCGCAGAGAAAACGTCTCGGTGTGGATAAATTGATGATTTATGATGAAAAACGTGTATTTTCAGATGGAAATGCCGTACCTGCCGGGGATGATGATTTCATGGTGGAGCAGGCGAGAAAGATGTACCATGATATCAGCCCGGAAACCGGAGAATTTATCGATTTTATGATTGACCATGAGCTGATGGATTTGAAAAATAAGCCAGGAAAGGCTTCTACCGGTTATATGACCTACTTAAACCGTTATAAAGCACCGTTTGTCTTCTCTTGTTTTAATCAGACTATTTTTGATATGCAGGTATTGACCCATGAGTTAGGTCATGCTTTTGCGGGATATATGGCGATGAGAAACCAGCCGATTTCTGCTTATTACAGTGAGTCTACCGATATAGCGGAGATTCATTCCATGTCGATGGAGCAGTTTGCTTATCCTTATGCAGAGCAGTTTTTCGGTGAGGACGCGGAGAAATTCCGTTTTGCCCATTTGCAGGAGGCGATTACTTTTGTACCTTTCGGTGTGGCAGTGGATGAATTTCAACATATCTGCTATGCGAATCCGTCCCTGACCCCGAAGGAGCGTACTTTAGAGTGGAAGAAGTTAGAAGAGAAATATATGCCATGGCGGAAATATGATGCGGATGATTTCTTTGACCGTGGAGGTTTCTGGTATCATAAACTCCATATTTTCCTTTATCCGTTCTATTACATTAATTATACATTGACCACTATGGGTGCAATGGAGTTTAAAAAGAAGAATTTAGAGAACCATGAGGCAGCATGGGAGGATTACCTAAAACTTTGCAAGTGTGGCGGCAGCATGAGTTATTTAGAGACATTGCGCCATGCCAATTTAAGCAATCCTTTTGAAGAGGGAAGTGTAAAGAAAGCAATTTCCATGGCAAAAGAGACATTGTTAAACAGTAAATATATGTAAACGAGAAAGAAGGTTAGTATTTCATGGAAGAATTGTTAGAAGTTACAAAAAAACAGCTTTTTATGCAAAAGATAATCAGTGGATGTTTGGCCGTCATGGTGGTTATACTGTTAATTGGCGGTGGTATTCTGGTGGGACACATGAACCGGATGGCAGCAGCAATGGAGGAAGTAGCACAGAAGGTGGATGAAATTGATGTGGAATCTATCAATGGCACCATTGAGGAAACCAAAAAGCTTTTAGAGAGCGTGGATGAGTTCTCCGGGGCAGTGGATGATATGACGGAAAAGGTCAATGATTTAGGCGGATGGCTTTCTGGTCTGCTGGGTGGACAGTGAAAAATGCTACAAATAGTACAAAAAGTAACAGATCACTTGATTTCTCAAGTGGTCTGTTATTTTTTCTTGACATATTGGTTTACATGATGTAAACTGCAAATAAGAAGTTTACAGAGAGTAGACCAAAAGGAGAAAAGAATGAGTGGATTAAAATTGGCGGAAACAGAAGGAAAATTTGTTGCACTGGTATGGGAGAGAGAGCCGATTTCTTCGGGAGAACTTGTGCAGCTATGTGAGAAAGAATTAAATTGGAAAAAATCTACTACCTACACGGTATTGCGCAGGCTATGCGAGAAGGGCATTCTGAAGAATGAGGAAGCTACGGTGACGTCTCTGGTAGGAAGGGATGAGTATATGGCATTGCAGAGCGAACAATTTGTGGACGAAACTTTTGACGGTTCTCTGCCTCATTTTTTGGCGGCATTTATGAGCCGGAAAAAATTGAGTAAAAAGCAGGTGGAAGAGATTCAGCGGATGATTGATGAGTATGAAGAGTAGAGCACAAAAGGAAAGGGGATAATTATGGAAAAATTACTGTGGCTTCAGGTATCATTTATAATAGCAGTATTGGTGGTTTTGGTTTTGCGTCGGATTATGCGGCAAATGCCCAAAATTTATTCTTACCTTTTGTGGGTGATGGTGTTTATACGGTTACTCTGTCCGGTGAGCTTAGAGAGTAGTGTGGCAATTATGCCATCCCCGCAGATGCAGACAGAAGCGGTCGTGGTTCATTTTATGCAGGATTCTTCCGATGTGGTGGAAGCAACGGCTGCGGGGGAAAAAGCAGGTACTACAGAAAAATCAGTGAAAGATACCGTTATTCTGGAAAGGGATTGGAAAGGTGTGGGATGTGTATTGTGGTTTCTTGGAACCATGAGCATTCTCTCCTATAATATCGCAGCTTTCTGGCAGTTAAAACGCAGGATAAGAACTTCACATCGTATGGAGAAAAATGTGTATGTCAGTAGTCAGGTGACAATCCCGTTTACGATGGGGATTATTCGTCCTCAAATTTATTTGCCGGAGCAAATGGGGGAAAATGAACGGGAATATATTCTGTGTCATGAAAGGGTACACATAAAAAGAAAAGATTATCTGGTGAAGAATATTGCATTTCTTCTGGCAGCTTTTTACTGGTGGAATCCCTTTGTGTGGGTGGCATTTTACTTTATGGAACAGGATATGGAAATGTCCTGTGACGAGGCGGTTATGAAGCAGCTTGATGGGAATTTTCGCCGGGAATATGCTCAGTCTCTGCTGGATTTTGCAGCAGGAGAACGAAGAAAATTAGTAGCGCCTCTTACTTTTGGCGGCGGCAGCGTGAGAAAACGGGTGAAAAATATCCTTTCCGGCAAGAACGGAAAAAAATGGATGGGAGTTATCGGGATTGCTGTTTTAGTGTTCGCGGGCTCACTGATTTTTACCACACGGGAGACTGTGGAATGCAAAAATGTGAATAATGGGGAAGAAATCATGGAGACGCAAGACACCCAAATAAGTGAAGACAGGATTGGTGTGGTAAATACAGATGCCTTGTTTGTGCGGCAGATGCCGGCTGAAGATGCGGAAGTGACTTCGTTACTGGCAGAAGCACAAGAGGTATATATTTTAGGTGAGCAGGATGGCTTCTATAAAATAGCTATAGTTTCCGAAGGTGAAGAGGAATTAGAAGGCTATGTCAAAAAGGAATACATAGATATCGAATAATTATAAATATAATACCTATTTTTTTGATTTTGTTTTCTTTCTTTTTTTCTTTGCCACGCTGTAGCCGAAGGTTCCTAATTTTTTGCCCAGCAGGAAATATTCGCCATGAGAATAGGTGACAAGTCCAGTGGCATTTAAGTCAAATTTTCCGGTGTCTGTCATATAGGCATCGTCAATGGTGACATTGACCACGTCTGCGAGAAACAGGGTGTGGCTGCCTAAGGGTTTGATTTCCCGCACCCTGCACTCGATATTTACCGGACTTTCTGCAATACCCGGAGCAGAAATTTCTTTAGAGGGCAGGGGAGTTAGGTGCATTTCTTTAAATTTATCAATATCTCTTCCGGAGCGGACACCGCAGAAATCCGTAGCACGGACTAATTGCTCTGTAGTGAGATTTACCACAAACTCTTTCGAGGCTTCTAAAATGTGATAAGAGTAGCGCTCCGGACGCACGGAAATGGAGAGCATGGGTGGATTGGTACAGACAGTGCCTGCCCATGCTACGGTGATGATATTCGGTCTGCCCTGTAAATCGGGATTACTGCATTCAGGGTCAGTTTCCCCTGCCTTGTACTGGCAGCTTACCATTACTGCCGGAAGGGGGTAGAGCATATTGCCCGGTTTCCATGATTGTTTTGCCATAATTTATCCATTGCCTTTCTATTTCATCAAAATATCCATAAGATAAGCATATACATCTTCATTCTGGTTTTTCCAGTTATCACAGATTGCTTCTGCCTGTTCTTTCTTTTTCACCGTCAAAGTCAAATCAATGAGGTTCGTACCCCGTTCCCTAAACTGGCAGCGTACGGCATAGTCCTGATTGGGGGTCTTATAGTAATCTGCAAGAATGGAATTGACATTGCGCAGTTCTAATTGGTTCTTTTCTAAGTAAGCTATGGTGTCACGCTCAATGGCATCTGTAATTTTGTCTTTAAAAAAAGCTAAGGTTTCCTTTCCGGCAGCAGTGATGTAATACTGGGTGTTACTGTGGGTGGATTCTGCACGGATTAATTCTGCGTCCACTAAATCGCTGATAACCTGCTGTACCCGGAAATAATCGGTATAGTCCTGCTCTAAAAAGAAATTGGAAATCTGGGTGTTGGTCAATGGAAAATCCACCTTATCAAGCATGTTTAAAATCGTTAATTTATAGATTGTAAATGGCTCTGCCATGTGTGTTACCTCTTTCTAAATAAAAATCGTCATTTTGTGACACCCCTATGAATACGTCTCGCAACGCAGTTCCTTATAAGGTCAAAATTCTAGACTTCAGAAAAATATTTACCCTGCCATAAGTTTTTCTCTTTCAAGCGTTTTTGAATGGTGTTTAAAACCCGTTTTTTATCCGTACTCCAGGAAGGCGCAAGAAGAAGCTGTCTCGGACCATCTCCCGTAAGGCGGTGAATCACCATTTCCGGTGGAAGAAGAGAGATACATTCCGTGATAAAGTCACAGTATTCCTCTAAAGAGAAAAGAGGAAAAGGTTCTTTTTTATAGATTGTCCCCAAATCCGTTCCTTTCAGTATATGAAGAAGCTGTAATTTTATGCCGGATACAGGCATGGCGGCAACGTAGGAGACAGAAGAGCGCATCATGTTCTTTGTTTCCCCGGGGAGACCTAAAATCAGGTGGGTAATAACGTCAATCTGCCTTGCATGAAGGGCATAGACGGCAGCTTCATACTGCTGTAAGGTAAAACCACTGCGGATGAATTTTAAGGTGTCTGAGTGAATGGTCTGTAAACCGAGCTCCACCCACACCGGCTTTATTTTATTTAATTCTTCCAGTAAATCTAAAATTTCCGGGGAGAGACAGTCACAGCGGGTGGCGATGGAAAGTGCCACAATTTCAGGTTGCTTTATGGCTTCTGTAAATAAATTTTTAAGAAATGCCACAGGAGCATAAGTATTGGTATATGCCTGAAAATAGGCAATGAACTTTCGGCAGTCTGTCTTTGCGGTAACTCGTTTTTTGGCTTCAGCAATCTGTGCGGTGACAGAAAGAGCAGGAGCAGCGGCAAAGTCACCGGAACCACCGGCACTGCAAAAAATACAGCCCCGGCTATCTAAGGTTCCGTCGCGATTCGGGCAGGTCATACCGCCGTTTAAGGAAAGGCGGTAGACTTTTTCGCCGAAAGTTTGTTTTAAATAGTAATCTAAGGAGTAATAACGTTTTTCGCCCCAGGATACAGGCTTTTCCAAAGTATTCATAGAATTTGTATTCATAGAATGAATATCCATAAAATTCGTATTCATGGAATTAGATATGGGATTTTACTGCCTGGCTGACAGCCTCTGCCACACGGGGATCAAATGCCTCCGGCATAATGAAATCATCGCTTAATTCCTCGTCGGATACAAGTCCGGCAATGGCTTTTGCAGCAGCAAGCTTCATTTCCTCGGTAATCTGAGTAGCGTGTCCCTCTAAGGCACCTTTAAAGATACCCGGGAAGGCAACGACGTTGTTGACCTGATTTGGGAAATCACTTCTTCCGGTTCCAACTACTCTTGCACCGGCAGCTTTTGCAACGTCCGGCATAATTTCAGGAACAGGATTTGCCATGGCAAAGAGGATAGAATCTTTGTTCATGGAAGCAACCATCTCCGGTGTCACGATATTCGGAGCGGAAACTCCTACGAAAATATCGGCTCCCTTTAAAGCGTCAGCAAGAGTTCCCTTCTGGTTAGACAGGTTGGTAACCTCCGTCATTTTTTTCTGCATCCAGTTCAGATTTGGATAGTCTTTTCCAATGATACCCTCTCTGTCGCACATGGTGACATTTGGAAAACCGTAGGTTAAAAGCAGCTTAGTGATGGCAACACCCGCAGAACCTGCACCGTTTACCACGACTTTACAGTCTTCTTTTTTCTTGCCGGTCACTCTTAATCCGTTGATAATACCCGCAAGTACCACGATAGCTGTTCCGTGCTGGTCATCATGGAAAACAGGGATATCTAACATTTCTTTTAAACGCTCTTCAATTTCAAAGCAGCGTGGTGCAGAGATATCTTCTAAGTTGATGCCGCCGAATGCCGGAGCGATATTTTTTACGGTAGAAATAATCTCTTCTGTATCCTGTGTGTCAAGGCAGATAGGAACAGCATTGATATTGCCAAATTCCTTGAAAAGAACACATTTTCCTTCCATAACCGGCATTGCAGCATGGGCACCGATATTTCCTAATCCCAATACTGCACTTCCGTCGGAGACAACTGCTACGGTGTTTGCCTTCATGGTGTAGGTGTAAGCCGCGCTTTTGTCTTCTGCGATAACTTTACATGGCTCTGCCACACCCGGTGTGTAGGCGATGGCAAGATCCTCTCTGGAATTTACCTTTGATTTTGCCACGGTTTCTAATTTACCGTTCCATTTTTTGTGCATTTCTAACGCTTTATTTTCCATGATTTCACTCCTAATATGTAAAATATTCCTTTGTTTATTCACAACAAGTCAATCATACCATTATCATTTTCACAAATCAAGAAAATTAGGACTTCCTATTTTTAAAAAGATATAGTATAATACGAACATCGAAAGTTCGTTACGTCATTTCAGACAAAATTCCCAGAGTTGATTAAGTATGAAAACGACATGGAAAATAGTACGGAAAATGAAAATAAGGAGTTAGCAGATGAGAGAAAAATATGAGAGCCTGTCATTAGCAGTATTGCGTGATGTGGCAAAGAGCAGAGGACTCAAAAATATTTCTGCCATGAAAAAAGCAGATTTAGTGGAGCTGATGTTAGCGGAAGATGAGCGCGAGAAGCAGGAAAAATCAACGCAGGAGGAGCATGGAGAAAAATCGGCTTCCCAGACAGAACGCAGTGAGAAAACAGAAAAAGTGTCGGTTCATAAGGAACGTACTGCGGAGACAAGAACACAAAATGAGGGAGCAAAGGATAAGGAAAGTGTTAATGTCGAAGATACCTTAAAGGACTTAGACAGCGGTATCTCTGCAAATGGTATCCTAGAGGTTATGCCGGATGGATATGGATTTATCCGCTGCGAAAATTATTTACCGGGAGAGCACGATGTCTATGTATCTCCTTCCCAGATTCGGAAATTCAATTTAAAAACGGGAGATATTGTCTGCGGAAATACCAGAATAAAGACACAGCAGGAAAAGTTTTCTGCGTTGTTATATGTGACCAGCATCAATGGCTATCACCCAAGTGTTGCAAGTAAGAGAAAGAATTTCGAGGATCTGACTCCGATTTTCCCAAATCAGAGACTGCGCCTAGAGCGTCCGGGCAGCAGTGTGGCAATGCGTATTGTGGACTTAGTTTCCCCTATCGGAAAAGGGCAGCGTGGTATGATTGTTTCTCAGCCGAAAGCAGGTAAAACAACCTTATTAAAAGAAGTGGCAAAATCTGTGACTGCAAACAATCCGGAAATGCACCTGATTATTCTTCTGATTGATGAACGTCCGGAGGAGGTAACAGATATCAAGGAAGCCATTGAAGGGGATAATGTAGAGGTTATCTATTCTACCTTTGATGAGCTGCCGGAGCATCACAAACGTGTTTCTGAGATGGTAATTGAGCGTGCAAAACGTCTTGTAGAACATGGTAAGGATGTGATGATCCTGTTAGATAGTATCACAAGGCTTGCGAGGGCATATAACCTTACGGTTCCGCCTAGCGGACGTACCTTATCCGGTGGTCTCGACCCGGCAGCACTCCATATGCCGAAACGCTTTTTTGGTGCGGCAAGAAATATGAGAGAAGGTGGAAGTCTTACTGTTTTGGCAACGGCTCTTGTAGATACCGGAAGTAAGATGGATGATGTGGTATTTGAGGAGTTTAAGGGAACCGGTAACATGGAGTTGGTGCTTGACAGAAAACTCTCCGAGAAACGGGTTTTCCCTGCCATCGATATTGTAAAATCCGGCACCAGAAGAGAGGATTTGCTTTTAGATTTGCAGGAGCAGGAAGCAGTAGATGCCATGCGTAAAGCGATTAATGGTATGCGCACTGATGAAGCGGTAGAGAACATTTTAAATATGTTTGCGAGAACCAAAAACAACCAGGAATACATTAATTTGGTAAAAAAGACCAGAATTATTTAGAAAATGCTTGCTTTTCCTGATACGCTGTGCTATACTAAATAAGCTGTTTATCGGGACTTTCCTTTGCAATAAGTACCATATGCGGATCGGGCATACGGGTATAAAAGGATTGGAACAGGCGAAACTATAAACGATAAGAATATAAAGAGGTGAAAATTATGAGAGAAGGAATCCATCCAGATTATTATCAGGCAACTGTTACATGTAACTGTGGCAATACATTCGTTACAGGTTCAACAAAGGAAGACATCCACGTTGAAATTTGTTCTAAATGCCATCCGTTCTACACTGGACAGCAGAAGTCAGCAAGAACTGACGGACGTATTGATAAGTTCAACAAGAAATATGGCATGAATCAGTAAATTTCAGAACGGTTACAGATAAGGTTGAGGTTTTAGAATCTCAACCTTTTTTTAGGAGCGTTACGAAGTAACTTTAGTATGTTATAAAGTAATGATTTTGGAAAAAGGGTTGACAGTATGAGATATTCCGGAATTGGCGGGCAGGCAGTGATGGAAGGCGTTATGATGAAAAATCAGGAAAAATACGCCGTGGCAGTGAGAAAGCCTGACAATGAAATTGTGGTTGAGGTTTCCGAATACAAGGGAATCATACAGAATAAGAAAATCAGAAACATGCCGATTTTACGCGGTGTGTTCAGTTTTATAGAATCTCTGACACTGGGCATTAAGACGCTGACATTTTCTGCTTCCTTTTTTGAAGAGGAGGACAAGAAAGATAAGGAACCAGTGACAGAGGAAGAGAAAAAGAAAGTAAAAAGACAGGAAGATGCCATGATGGGCGGAACCGTAGCATTATCTGTTGTGCTTGCAGTGGCAATTTTCATGGTGCTGCCGTATTACATATCCACTATCTTTCAGCGATTTACCTCTTCTTATATGCTCATTGCATTGTTAGAGGGTGTGCTTCGTCTAGTAATCTTTATCGGTTATGTTGCAGCTATTTCCATGATGCCGGATATTAAGCGTGTCTATATGTATCATGGTGCGGAGCATAAATGTATCAACTGTATTGAGCATGGCCTGGATTTGACAGTAGAAAATGTGAAAAAAAGCTCAAAGCAGCATAAGCGCTGCGGAACTAGCTTTCTGTTGATTGTAATGGTTATCAGTATTTTCTTTTTTATGTTTATCCATGTAGACTCAAGGGTGTTAAGACTGGTGTTAAGACTGGTACTCATTCCTGTTATTGCGGGTGTTTCCTATGAATTTATCCGCCTTGCAGGGCGCAGTGATAATGTGTTGGTGAATTGTTTGAGCAAGCCGGGATTGTGGTTACAAAATCTCACCACAAAGGAACCGGATGAGGATATGATAGAGGTTGGAATTGCTTCTGTGGAGGCAGTTTTTGATTGGAAATCTTATGTGGAAGAAATCAGACAGGAAGGGTAAGGATGCGCAATGACCTATCGGGAAGCGATAAACCTCGGGGAGAAAATCCTTACGGCGGCATCCATAGCAGATGCGAAAAATGACGCGTGGCTGCTGCTTGAGATGGTATGTAAGATAGACCGCAGCTTTTACTATCTGCATATGGAGGAGGATCTCTTAGAGGAACAGTTAAGTGAATATGAGATTGCGTTAAAAAAACGTGCCGAGCATGTGCCGTTGCAGTATATCGTGGGAGAAACTGAGTTTATGGGATTGAAATTCAAAGTGAATTCCAATGTGCTCATCCCAAGACAGGATACGGAAACATTAGTGGAGGAAGTCTTAAAGGTGGTAAAACCGGGAATGCAGATACTTGATTTGTGTACCGGTTCCGGCTGTATTATTGTCAGTATTCTTCATAATGTAACGGATGTGGAAGGATATGCTATTGATATTTCAAAGCAGGCGCTAAATGTGGCAAAGGAGAATGCCAGATTAAATGATGTTTCCGTTAATTTTGAGCGGAGTGATTTGTTTGATAATGTGGCAGGTACGTTTGATGTGATTGTGTCGAATCCACCCTATATTCCTTCTGCGGAAGTGGTGAAACTGATGCCGGAAGTGGGGGATTTTGAACCTTTAGAGGCATTAGACGGCAAAGAGGACGGACTTTATTTTTACCGGAAAATTATTAGTTCTGCGAAAGAATATTTAAAGCCGGAGGGCAGGATTTTCTTTGAGATTGGTTATGACCAGGGCGAAGCGGTTTCACAGATGTTACAGAATGCGGAATTTAAAGAAGTGCGTGTCATCAAGGATTTAGCGCACAATGACAGGGTTGTGACGGGAATGTTGTAGCGCAGCCGAAAATTTGTTTCAGATACATTGGCTTGGCACAGGGGATGTGCTGTGTAATAGAAAATTGTTTTGCAGTAGAAAGGCATGGTTATTGATATGTTTGATAAATTAGAGGATTTACTGATTCGTTTTGAAGAATTAATGAGTGAGTTGAGCGAGCCGGATGTGGCAAATAATCCGGAGCGTTTTCGTAAATTGATGAAGGAGCAGAGTGATTTGACTCCTATCGTGGAGGCTTATAAGGAATACAAGCAGTGCAAGCAGAATATCGAGGATTCTTTAGCGATGCTTGAAGAAGAGTCTGACGAGGAAATGAGAGAACTGGCAAAAGAGGAATTAAACGAGGCGAAAGACCGCGTGGAAGAATTAGAAAAAGAATTAAAGATTTTACTTCTTCCGAAAGACCCGAATGATGATAAGAATGTTATTGTGGAAATCCGTGCGGGTGCAGGCGGAGACGAGGCAGCGTTATTTGCGGCTGAAATCTATCGTATGTATCAGCATTATGCAGAGGAAAAGCATTGGAAAACAGAAATCATGGAGGCTGACGAAACCGGTATCGGCGGTATGAAGAGTGTTACTTTTATGATAAGCGGAGCGGGTGCATATTCTGTGATGAAATATGAATCCGGTGTGCACCGTGTACAGCGTGTACCGGAAACTGAGTCCGGAGGACGTATTCATACCTCTACCATCACGGTAGCCGTGATGCCGGAGGCAGAGGAAGTGGACGTGCAGATTGATGAGAAGGATATCAGAATTGATGTCTGCCGTTCTTCAGGAGCCGGCGGACAGTGTGTCAACACTACAGATTCTGCGGTGCGTTTGACTCACATCCCTACCGGTATTGTGATTTACAGCCAGACTGAAAAATCCCAGATTCAGAATAAGGCAAAGGCATATGCATTACTTCGTACCAAACTTTATGATTTAGAGCAGCAGAAAGCCCATGACGCAGAGGCAGAGCTTCGTAAGAGTCAGGTCGGAACAGGAGATCGCTCGGAGAAAATCAGAACTTATAACTTCCCGCAGGGACGTGTGACGGATCACAGAATTAATCTGACACTGTATAAGTTGGATAAGGTTATGAATGGGGATATTCAGGAAATTATTGATGCTTGTATTGCAGCGGACCAGGCTGCGAAGTTGGCGAAGATGAACGAGAACTAGTTAAGCTGGTGCATCTAGTAGAGTGAGTTCTTATTATTGATATTTGTTTAACTGTATGTTACAATTATGCAAGATTGGTTAAAGATATATTC
The DNA here is from genome assembly GCA_029006795.1 of Clostridiales bacterium. GTDB lineage: Bacteria > Bacillota > Clostridia > Lachnospirales > Lachnospiraceae > Roseburia. The sequence goes on from JAQXGQ010000016.1 coordinate 41,645, forward strand.
AATTAAGGAGATGAATTATGAGTATGAAGAAAACATTAATAGCATTGGTTATGGCAGGGGTAGTTGCTCTAACTTCATTATGTGGTGGAGTTAATGTTTATGCCGCAGATGAGACATCTACTCAAGCAGAAGATGACTTTTTAACTAAGAATGGGCTTGAGGTTACACCGAATGGAAAGGTGACACTTCCAGCTGCAGTTTGTAAATCGTTAGATTCTGTAGGTAATGG
>JAQXGQ010000017.1 GCA_029006795.1 Clostridiales bacterium
TGCGATAACCCCAGTTATTGCAACAGCTGTTTTAGGGCTTGCAGGAATGGAAGCGGTCATTGCCTTTGTGGGAGTTGGAGTCTGCCTGCATTTCAGGCGTGATAAACATATTTGGCAATTAGAAGAGTAAGTTTTTCTTTCCATATTGTGTTATACTTTGTTATGTGATTTTGCTTTCCGGGGCAAACTGCCCTACGGCAGCTGAAAAATGTTTCTAGCGGATAATTATATTGGCACAGTTTAAATCCTCGCCTAAATCGTAGACTGTTCCACTGGTGAGACCTACTACTACGGGTCTTAAAATATAGTAAGGATTATTTTTTACCACCTTGGCTTTTTCACCATTGCTAAGTTCTACGATGGTATCTACCGGGTAGAGTATCATACTTTCTAAGAAACTGCGCATGGCAGTCATATCGAGTTCCGTAGTCATGGACATAATCATTTCCACGGCATCACGCTGGGAAAAAGCAGCCTTGTAAGGGCGTTCTGTTACCAGAGCATCATAAATATCAGCCACTGCCAGAATTTTTGCATAGGGGCAGATTTTATCAGCAGCTACTCCCAGAGGATAGCCGCCACCGTTGATTTTTTCATGGTGTTGGAGGACACCTAAGGAGACGGCGGGAGAAAACTCCTCTCGGTCTTTGACAAGCTCATAGCCATATACCGGATGTTGTTTCATAATGTTAAATTCGTTGTCATCTAATCGTCCGGGTTTGTTTAGAATTTCCAGAGGAACCTTTGTTTTTCCAACGTCGTGAAGCAGACCGGTAACACCGATTTCACGAATCTGCGTTTTGGAAAGTCCCTGTTTTTTTGCCACAATCATGGAAATGGTAGCAACGTCCACACTGTGTTTAAAGGTATATTCGTCACTGGTTTTTAAGGCATTGATATCAATGGCAATGGCATTGTTAGATTCGATGCTGGCAAGCAAGTCATCTGCGATGCTGTCAGTGGCGGCTGCCAGTTCCGTAGATTCTACATTGCTGTAAATATACTGGATTCCCTCTGCCACGCGCTTGCGCACGCTAGCAGACAGGGTGACCTTAGAACGGTCATCTGTACGGAATTTTTCAATGTTTTTCTGGGCAACGGGGGAGATGGGAGGCTGTTCTTCCTCCGGTTCATATTCTCCATCCTGTATATAGACGCTCATAACGCCTAACTTAATCAGAGAATCAATCACATATTCATCTAAAACAGAACCGCGGGCGACCAGATTTCGTCCTAATCGGTCTACAACTGCATGGTCAATTTTCATACCGGGTTTTAGCTGCCTGGTTCGTACATATTTCCTGCGAATCAAAATTTTTCCTCCCTAAACTCAATTTAAGTACTATTTTACATGTTTTTCTCAATACTTCCAATATTTTTTTATTACTTTTTGAGAAAAAGTACATGTTTCTACATATTGCGGGATTAGGGCAGAAGGTGATACAATGGTAACATAAAATTTGAATAAGAACAGGAGAACGAAGATGCTTAATAGTGACATTACAGCGATATCAAAGTCAGCTGCAAATAAAGCGGAGGTTTGCAGCCAACATATGGGAAAATATATGATGCGATCTATCGTGGCAGGATTTTACATTGTGGTTGCAACTATTTTATCAAATGTGTCCGCAGCGGTGCTATATCCGACATATCCGGAACTGGCGAAACTTTTGGGAGGGTTCTTATTTTCCATTGCCATTATTCTGATTGTATTTATCGGAGGGGAATTGTTTACCGGAAATAACCTGACAATGGCGATCGGAGTTTATAACCGAAGCTGTTCCATAAAAGATTTAGGAAAAGTCTGGTTCCTCAGTTATCTGGGAAATTTTATCGGTGCTTTTTTTCTTTCTGCTATTTTTGTGGCGAGTGGGGCATCGAGAGGCGTTTTAACGGAGTATTATGAAAGTTTTATTTTTGCAAAATTGGAATTGACGCCGATAGAGCTGCTGTTGCGGGGAGTATTGTGTAATTTTCTGGTATGCTTAGCAGTATGGATAGGTGTTAGAATGAAGACGGAGAGCGGAAAAATCATGGTGATGAGTCTGGTTATTATGGCATTTGTAACAACTGGATTTGAACATTGTATTGCGAACATGGCGATTTTTTCTATCAGCGGAATGATGGTGGATGGCTTGGATATTATGCTGATTTTGAAAAATATGCTTTTCGTGACAATCGGAAATATTCTTGGCGGCAGTGTGCTACTAGGGTTACCCTTAAAACTGATGAGCGGAGAAAAGTAGGGCTCTGGTTTATTGTTTTCGATTGAAGTAGAACGCTATTTATGGTATATTTAGGTAGTATGAAAAGGTTATCTGATACGACAACCTGACTTTTGCAGGAAAATGAGTGTAAAATACCCGTCAATCCCAGTAATTACAAGGTTTGACGGGTTTGTCATTTTGTCAGATTTTCATAGTGTATTTTCCAAAATTAAGGTTTTCAAAAAAATTTTTTTGGCTCTTGCTATTTTCGATGTATTGATGTCACTTCTTTTTGGAATCAGCTATTACCTGCTTTATTTCGCCAAGGGTTCTGATTCTTTTGCTGAAATCTATATTCGTCACATTTCCGATATCTTTGAGA
>JAQXGQ010000018.1 GCA_029006795.1 Clostridiales bacterium
GAATGTGTACCTTTGCCTCACATTCCATGACTCCCGTCACTTTAAAATCCATACCAAGCTTTCCGTTTTCCTTAATAAATCCAATATCTGAAGCTAATAAATTCACCGGTTTTCCAAGAAATGTCTTTTCTGTAGCAGCGAAACTGTATACCTGACAGGTATGATCTTTTAAAATTGCCTCACTGTGTTCATCATCTGCATTGACAATTCCTTTCTTACACTGGCGGAACAAAAGGCTCTTGCAGTACAAATACTCCTCAAAAGACTCATGCTCTGCCGGCCCGATGTGATCTGGGGAGAGATTGGTAAATACACCATAATCAAATTCTATTCCTGCGGTACGGTCTAGCTTTAATCCCTGGGAGGAGACCTCCATTACCACATACTCACATCCTGCTTCCACCATAGACGCAAACATTCGGTGTAATTCGTAAGATTCCGGGGTAGTGTTTTTGGAAGGAATTTTCTCATCACCGATTAATGCGCCGATAGTGCCAATCAGACCTACTTTCTTTCCTGCCATTTCTAAAACACTTTTTATCATATAGGTGGTAGTGGTTTTTCCCTTTGTACCGGTCAGTCCAATGGTAATTAATTTTCTCGCAGGATAATCAAAAAGTGCTGCCGACATCAGGGCAAGAGCAAGTCTTGTACTCTTCACCTGCAAAACAGTAATCTCCTCCGGAATTTGCGTCGCTTCCTCTTCTCTTTCCACCACAATAACGGATGCCCCCTTTTCGATGGCATCCGGAATATATTTATGCCCGTCGGTAACTGCTCCCACCATACAGACGAACATGGTCTCTTTTGCTATTTTTCTGGAGTCATAGATAATATCCCGTACCTCAGTATCCATACTTCCCTTCAGGCATCGATACTCCACTTCTTTACAAATCTGACTTAATTTCATTTTTTCCTCATTCCTGCCGGAGACCTTTTGACACTCTCTAGCACTATATTTCTTTTGAATCCGGCCATTTGCTTATCCCAAAATGTGGGAGGCATCAATCTCTGCCTCAAACACCGTGTGGGAAGGACCTGTCATAAACAGATGATTTGACTTTTCCTCCCATTCAATAAGCAATGGGCCGCCAATCTGTTCTACCGTCACTTTTCTGTCACAACGACCTGTAAGGACTCCTGCTACCACAGCAGTAGCACACCCTGTTCCGCAGCCGATGGTTTCTCCCGTACCGCGCTCCCATTCTCTGATTTTAATATAGTCCCGTTTTACAAATTCTGCAAAAGTCACATTCGTCTTGTTTGGGAAAATGGAAGTCATATACTCAATGGTTTTCCCATATTTCTCCACATCAAGTTCTGCCACAGAATCCACATACATTGCACAATGAGGATTGCCCCAGGATACCGCCGTAATATGAAATGTACGGTCAAGCACCTCTACCGGCTGTTCCACAAACTCTTTAAGCTCTGTGTTAATAGGGATTATCTTGGTAGAAAGCCTCGGCTCTCCAATATCGGCACGGATATTAGAAACCAATCCATCTGTCACCGTGAGCGTCAGATGCTGCATTCCTCCCAATGTCTCAATCACCAGTTCCGTCTTATCTGTCAGCCTGTGATCGTAAACATATTTTCCCACGCTTCGAAGCGCATTGCCGCACATCTCTCCCTCCGAGCCGTCAGGATTGAACATTCTCATACGGAAATCTCCCTTTTCAGAGGGACAGATTAGTACCATTCCGTCAGAGCCAATAGCAAAGTGGCGGTCACTGACAAAACGTGCCAGTTCCGGTAAATTTTTCAATTCCTGATGTATCGCATCAATATAGACATAATCGTTGCCATATGCCTGCATCTTCGTAAATTTCATCCTTGTACTTCCTTTCGCTCTTTCCATATGAAGCCTAGAACTTCTTAGCATTTCTTCCTATGCGTTCATAGCCCGCTCTAAATCAGCAATAATATCATCTACATTTTCGATACCTACGGACATACGCAGGAAACAATCTGTGATTCCTAATTTTTCTTTCACGTCTAACGGTGTATCCTCATGGGTCTGAGTGGTCGGATAAGTGATTAAAGTCTCTGTTCCGCCAAGACTCTCTGCAAACATAATCATATCCACATTCTTTAAAATCTTCTGTACCGTCTCGTAGCTATCCACAGTAAAAGAAATCATTCCACCAAAACCAGTGGTCTGCTTTCTCGTAACGGCATAATCTTTATGGTCTTCAAAACCTACATAATAAACTTTTTTCACCTTCGGCTGGGTTCTAAGCCATGCAGCTACCTTTTTAGAATTTTCGTTGTGTCTGTCCATACGCACTGCCAAAGTCTTAATTCCACGCAATACTAACCAACAGTCAAGAGGCGCTAACTGACTGCCATGGGATTTAATATGAATATGAATCTTCTCTGCAATTTCCTCGTCATCTTTTACCACAACAATACCGGAAATGGTGTCATTATGTCCTCCTAGATACTTGGTGGAACTATGGGTGACAATATCTGCTCCTAACTGCAACGGTTTCTGGAAATAAGGTGTTAAAAATGTATTATCCACAACCGTAAGTGCCCCAACACTTTTTGCGATTTCGGAAATAGCATGAATGTCTGCCACCTTCATCATAGGATTGGTAGGTGTCTCTATAAAAAACATCTTTGTATTAGGTCTGATTGCCGCCTTTACTTCTTCTAACTCGGACATATCCACATAAGTATGCTCAATCCCATATTTTCCAAAAATATCTCCAATGATACGGAAAGTTCCGCCATAAATATCGTCCGATAAAATAACATGCTCTCCCGGATTTAACAGGGAAAATACTGCCATGTTCGCTGCCTGTCCACTAGAAAAGGCAAAACCTTTGATACCGCCCTCTAAAATTGCCATCGTACGCTCTAATTCCTGTCTGGTAGGATTTTCAAGACGGCTATACGCAAAACCAGTGGACTGTCCTAATTCCGGATGACGGAAAGTTGCAGCCTGGAATATCGGCATACTGACTGCTCCTGTCAATGGTTCCGTTCCAAGTGCTCCATGCACTGCTTTTGATTCAAAATGCAATTCTTCTTTGGTGCTGTAATCATTATAATTACTGAAATTCTTCATATTTCCCTCATTTCTGCGGATTTTTCCGCCCGATTTTGTCACTTCCAAAAAGGAGTATTCCACTGTCTCCTTCGTTTCATATAACTTCATTATATAGGACACTTTTTAAAATATATACTCGTCTGGTGCTGTCTATATTGCAAATAGTGCTTTTTTGTATTATAGTAAAAACAGTTTTAGATTTCAAAAAATTAGGGAGGACGCCATGCCGGAATACAAAAATGCCGGGTATTTAAATTCCCGCTTTAAAATATTTCATTTAAAAGATCAGGAACGCAGGGATTTTTCCTATCATTATCACGATTTTCACAAAATTCTTATTCTCTTAAGTGGAGATATCACTTACTGCATTGAAGGACGCTCTTATGATCTTTTACCCAATGATATTGTGCTTGTGGGTGCCGGGGAGGTTCACCGCCCCATCATCAAGTCTGACGGTGTCTATGAGCGCATTATTATCTATGTGTCACCGGATTTTCTCTCAAACTACTCGGAACTAGAAAGCGACTTAGGACTTTGCATCCGCCGTGCCACTGCAGAGCAGTCACACGTACTGCGCTTTTTAAATGCTCGCAGTGCCAAATTAGATTCTGCCGTACAGGCTCTTGACCGTTCCCTAAATGACACGGATTATGCCTGTGCACTCCACCAGGAGGTTTTATTTTTAGAGTTTATGATACAGTTAAACCGTGCAGCCCTGCACAACGGTATTACCTTTATTGAAAATTCCCCCTCTGATGAGAAAATCATTGCCATCCTTGATTATCTTGGCAGCCACCTGACGGAGGATATCTCCATTGATGATCTTTCTGCCCGTTTCTTTTTAAGCCGCTCCTATCTGATGCACACCTTTAAGGAGCAGACCGGTTATACTATCGGAAATTATATTTCCACAAAACGGCTGCTTTTAGCAAAAAAACTGATTTCAGAGGGCACTCCCATCACAGAAGTCTGCTATGCCTGCGGATTTAAAAATTACTCTACTTTTTCAAGAGCTTACAAAAAAAACTTTGGAGAAGCCCCCAGGGACTTTCGCCAAAGTCTTTAATCCTTTTTATCTTATGCTTTTTCCGCCATCGCATTCATAAGAGTCGGTATCATCTGTTTCTTCCGGGAAACGATACCCTCTAAGAGAATGCCCTCTTCTCTCTCTTCTTTCCGAAATGCTCCTGCAAGAATTTTACCGGCATCATTACCGCAAAAGATTACCTTCGAGGATTCCTCTAAGATATCTGTCAGCATCACATACACCATATCTAATTTCTTCTCACCAAGCACCTGTATCATAAAAGGACGGAGCTGCTCCCCGACTTTATCAAGTTCCTCACGGCTCATGGCACTAACCTGCGCCACACCAAAATCGCAGTCATCCGTATGGAACACCTTGAAATCCTGATAGAAAATTTCCTCCGTGGTCTTGTTCTTAAAATCACTTCCCGCCTGGAACATATTTTTTGCATGAGTTTCAATATCCACCCCTGCAATGTCAGCTAAGGCTTCTGCCACGGCTTTATCTAACGCCGTACAAGTCGGTGAACGGAACATTAACGTATCCGAAAGAATAGCAGACAATAACAATCCTGCTATCTGCTTTGGAACTTCCACTCCCTTTTCCTGATATATCTGATAAATGATGGTAGAGGTACAGCCTAGCGGCTGATTTCTGAAATATACTGGTGACATAGTCTCTAAACTTCCCAATCGATGGTGGTCTATTATCTCTAATATTTCCGCCTCATTGATACCATCCACCGCCTGGGATTTCTCGTTGTGGTCTACTAAAATCACCTGTTTTTTCTGCATATTCATCAAATTACGTCTGGAAACCATTCCCACATAATTCCCGTTTTCATTTATAATCGGGAAATCACGATGTCTGATTTTTGACATCGTTTCTTTTACTTCATCCACGTAATCCTCAATATCAAAGGTTACCAGATTCTTATTTGTCATAAACTGTTTAATCGGCATACTCTGGTTAATCAGCCTTGCCACAGAAAAAGTGTCAAAAGGCGTCGTAATGACAATACAGTCTCTTTTCTCCGCAAGAGCACGTACTTCCTCACTGACCTCTAAACCGCCACCAATGATGATACAGCTGGCATTTGACTCAATTGCCTGAAGCTGTGCTTCCTCTCTATCCCCTAAAATGACTAAATCATCATCTTCAATATAGTCTGCCATATATTCGGGATTTGAAGTTGCCACTACTACCTTTCCCCTGACAAAATAGGCATGTTCATTTCCCACGATAATCGTTCCGTCTAAGGTTTCCGCAATCGTCTTATACTGTGTCCTTGCCTGCGCTAATACATGGTTATCAAATACGTCCATGTAGGAAGTGGCAATATCCTTCGTTACAATAATACCCTCTAGTTTGCCAGCAGAATTCGTAACCGGAAGGGTAACCACCTCTAACTTTTTCATCGTCTCCCATGCACGTTTCAGCGAAATCTGGCTGCTTACTCCGGCAGTCTTTCTGAAATTAATATCCTTTATCTGTGCACCTGCATAATTCACAAGTTCCGGCTCCGGTGCCTTAAAATACTCTAGCACATACTTCGTTTCCGCATTGATTGCACCGGCACGCTTTGCTACATAGTTTTTTCCGGTTTCTGTCTGATTTTTCAAATAAGCGTACGAGATGGCTGCACAAATAGAATCCGTGTCTGGATTTTTATGTCCCACAACCCATACTTTCTTTTTCTCTGTACTCATGCTAATTCCTCGTCTCTTAGAAATTGAATACCCCTAAGGAATATAAGATAAATCCGATTAAAACAACAAAGTTCAAAATAGAAAACCAGGATAAGCATTTCACATATCCTTTTACAGAACCTACCCCCTGCTCCATCTCATCCATTTTTTCAATTTTGGAATCAAACTCATTGAATAAATCCTGGATATTACGATAGCATTTTACATTTTCCGTATGTACCTTTTCAGATAAATCCGTCTTAATGGACTCCAACTGGGTAGTGGCATTTTCTAACAATTCCTTTACTTCTGCAATCTGCCCTTCACTGAGTTTCTTATTGGCAATCGCCTGTTCCTCTAGAAACTGCTTGTTGGTAGCCAACTGCTCTTCGCTCAGTTTTTTATTGGCAGCAATCTGATCCTCATTCAACTGACGGTTAGATGATAACTGCTCTTCACTGACTCTTTTTACCTCTGACACCTGATTTGAAATACTCTTCTCTATCTCTGTCATTTTGGATGTCACTTTGTCTGCCAGCTCGTCTACCTTACGACCAAAGTCGATAACAATCTTATCTGCTTTCTCCTGACGTTCCGTCAAAATCTGCTCTAACTCGTGGGCTTTATCTTCTCTCTCGTCTACTAATGACTGCAATTCCTGTACTTTACTTTCTTTTGCTGCTAAAAGCTCCTGAAGCTGTTTTGCTTTCTCACGAAACTCATCAATCTGGCTGATTAAAAAATCTTCTTTTTCCACGTCCCTTTGTGTCCTTTCCTGTTCATGCGTGTATTCTTCCGTCCGCTCCGCTGTCAATCCCGCCCCGGACTGCAGAATCGTCTGTTTGTACTCCTGCTTGTCTGGCACTCTTTCTGTTGCCGGCTCTTCTGGCATCTCCGTCACTGCCTGCTTCATCTGGCGGTTTTCGCTTTTTTTCATTCTCGCTCTGGCATGAACGCTTGTCCTCTCCTGCGACGGCAATCCTCTGTTTTTGGAAGGATAGAGCTGTTCTAGTAATATCTGAAATATATTTGCCATTACACTCTTCCCTCCTAAAATTTTTGCCATACTTTTCCATTTTATTACAAGTTCTTTCCGAATGAACGAAAAAAATGTCTAGTGTTATTCTAACATTCTCGTTTTTTTTTGTAAACAGAAAAATATCTTTGGTTATTTTTATGTGTCGGAAATAATCTCTACAAATTGAGCCATGCAACGTTTCTGGTATCTTACACTCATAAATACGAAAAGAGACACAGTCTCATGCTCATGCAAGCATGGACTGTGTCTCTTATTCCTATTTACTCAATCTGCTAAACCGCAATGATTATTTATACAGTTCAACTAATCTCTGTAAGTGCTCATAACGAGCTTTTGCAGCTTCCTCAGATGCAGCGAAGAGTTTCTGTGCTCTCTCCGGGAATGCTCTTGTCAGACGGCTGTAACGTGTCTCGTTGTTTAAGAACTCCTGATATGTTCCATCGCCCGGTTTAGAGGTCAATGTGAATGGGTTCTTGCCTTCTGCCTTTAACTGTGGATTGAATGAGAATAAGTTCCAGTAACCAGCAGCTACTGCTTTCTTCATCTCATCCTGACAGTGGTTCATACCACCTTTTACACCGTGTAACTCACAAGGAGCATAACCGATGACTAAGGATGGTCCGTTGTAAGCCTCAGCCTCAGCTAAAACTTTAACAGCCTGAGCCATATTTGCACCAAGAGCGATCTGTGCTACATATACATAGCCATAGCTCATAGCGATTTCTGCAAGACTCTTCTTACCGATATCTTTACCAGCTGCAGCGAACTGACAAACTTCACCAATGTTAGATGCTTTAGAAGCCTGACCACCGGTATTAGAATACATCTCTGTATCGAATACCATAACGTTTACGTTCTCGCCGGAAGCAAGTACATGGTCTAAACCACCAAATCCGATATCGTATGCCCAACCGTCACCACCGAAAATCCATACGGATTTCTTAGCAAGGTAATCTTTTTTCTCGATTGCTGCTTTTGCATCCGGACATCCGGCAGCTGCAGCTTTCTCTAACTCTGCAACAAGTGCTTCTGTAGCAGGTGTATTTGCTTTGGTATCATCTTTTGTCTCAATGAATTTATCAAATGCTGCTTTTAATTCTGCACTTGCTTTGTCAGAAGTAGCACATTTCTCAGCAGAAGCGATAGCCTGCTCACGAAGTACTTTCTGACCAATCTCCATACCTAAACCGTGCTGTGCGTTGTCCTCGAATAAGGAGTTAGCCCAAGCAGGTCCTTTCTTGGAGTCTTTGTTTACTGTATATGGTGATGTAGCAGCCGGTCCACCCCAGATAGAAGAACATCCGGTAGCGTTAGAGATGTACATATGCTCACCAAATAACTGTGTGATTAAACGAGCGTAAGATGTCTCAGCACATCCTGCACAGGAACCAGAGAACTCAAGTAATGGCTGGTTGAACTGGGAACCTTTTACAGTATTGTCTGCCGGCATACCAGGTTTCTTACCAACATTTGCTACTAAGTAGTCAAATACCGGCTGCTCTGCTGCCTGAGATTCCTGAGGAACCATCTCGATAGCGCCAACAGGACATACAGTGATACACTCACCACATCCCATACAGTCTAACGGAGATACGCTCATGGTATATTTGTACTCGCTTGCCTTTGGTTTTGTATCAGCAAGTTTGATATTAGACGGAGCTGCTTTTACTTCGTCATCACTTAACATGAATGGACGAATGGTTGCATGTGAACATACGAATGCACACTGGTTACACTGAATACATTTCTCAGCATCCCAAGTAGGAACTGTAACTGCAGTACCACGTTTCTCGTATGCTGCTGCACCATGCTCGAACTGTCCGTCCGGGTTGCCCATGAATGCAGATACTGGTAAAGAATCACCATCCATTAAGGAGATTGGGTTCATTAACTCTTTTACCATCTTAACTGTCTCAGGACGTCCCTGTAACTCAGCCGGAGCTGGGTCTGCTGCAGGATTAGACCAGGAAGCCGGGATTTCTACTTTATGTACAGCGTCTACACCAGCATCAATTGCTTTGTAGTTCATCTCTACAACGGCATCACCCTTCTTACCATAAGATTTCTTAGCAGCCTGTTTCATAAAGTCTACTGCTTCTTCGATTGGCATAACATTTGCTAATTTAAAGAATGCAGACTGTAAAATGGTATTGGTACGTTTACCCATACCGATTTCGATAGCTTTGTCGATAGCATTGATTGTATATAACTGAATATTGTTGTCAGCGATATATTTCTTTGCTTCTGCATTTAAGTGGTGCTCTAACTCTTCGTCAGTCCACTGGCAGTTAATCATAAATACTCCGCCTGGTTTTACATCCTGTACCATCTTGAAGCCTTTTGTTACATAAGATGGGTTGTGGCAAGCTACGAAGTCTGCCTGGTTGATGTAATATGGGCTCTTGATTGGTTTGTCACCAAATCTTAAGTGAGAAATGGTTACACCACCTGTTTTCTTAGAGTCATACTGGAAGTATGCCTGGATATATTTGTCTGTGTGGTCACCGATAATCTTTGTAGAGTTCTTGTTAGCACCTACAGTACCGTCTCCACCAAGACCCCAGAACTTACACTCTACAGTTCCTTCTGCAGATGTGATAGGTGCTGGCTTAACCTCTGGTAAGCTTAAGTTTGTAACATCATCTACGATACCTACTGTAAATCTGCTCTTTGGAGCATCTTTTTCCAGTTCTTTATAGATAGCGAATACAGATGAAGGAGGAGTATCCTTAGATCCCAATCCATAACGGCCGCCGCATAATACAACGTCGTTTAATCCTGCTTCACGTAATGTTGTAGCTACGTCTAAGTATAATTGGTCTCCTAATGCTCCTGGCTCTTTTGTTCTGTCAAGAACAGCAACTTTCTTTGCAGTCTTTGGAAGAACTTTTAATAAGGAAGCAGATACCCAAGGACGATACAGACGAACTTTGATTAATCCGACTTTCTCTCCTGCTGCTGTTAAGTAGTCGATTACTTCTTCTGCTACGTCACAGATAGATCCCATTGCTACGATAACACGGTCTGCATCTGCTGCTCCATAGTAGTTGAATAAGTCATAATCTGTACCAAGTTTTTCATTGATTTTGCCCATGTATTTCTCAACGATAGCTGGTAACTCATTGTAAGCTGTATTACAAGCTTCACGATGCTGGAAGAAAACGTCTCCGTTTTCATGAGAACCACGCATAGCTGGATGCTCTGGGTTTAATGCATGCTCACGGAATGCTTTTACAGCGTCCATGTTGCACATTTCTTTCAAATCTGCGTAATCCCATTTCTCGATTTTCTGAATCTCATGAGATGTACGGAATCCATCGAAGAAGTTGATGAATGGAACTTTTCCTTCAATTGTTGCAAGATGAGCAACTGGGCTTAAGTCCATAACTTCCTGTGGGTTTGTCTCACATAACATAGCGAAACCTGTCTGACGACAAGCATATACGTCACTGTGATCACCGAAAATATTTAAGGACTGGGTTGCAACGGTACGTGCTGATACATCAAATACACATGGAAGCTGCTCTCCAGCGATTTTGTACATATTAGGGATCATTAATAAAAGACCCTGGGATGCGGTAAATGTAGTGGTTAAAGCACCTGCTGCAAGAGAACCATGTACGGCACCTGCTGCTCCTGCCTCTGATTCCATTTCTACGACTTTAACCTGATTTCCAAAGATATTCTCCTGACCTGCTGCGGACCACTGGTCTACGGAGTCAGCCATTGGACTGGACGGGGTAATAGGATAAATAGCTGCAACGTCTGTGTATGCGTAAGCTACATGAGCTGCTGCTGTATTACCGTCCATTGATTGTTTTGCTCTGGACATTATTTATTCCTCCTTATTTAATTAAAAAACTTATGTCTTATCGACCTAAAACACATTTTAGCATTTTATTTGTCGATTATCAAGATTATGGACTGTACGAAATGAAGAACAATCACGAATTTCTTCTATAAGAAGTTTTAGTTGCTTTTCCGCTGTTTTTCTAGTATGATACGAATTGGTGCATAAGCATGAAAGCACCGTAAATTCAAAGAGTCAGGAGATTTGATTATGATAAGTGCAAACAATGTAACTTTACGAATCGGGAAGAAAGCCTTGTTTGAAGATGTAAATATTAAATTCACGGAAGGCAACTGCTACGGTCTGATTGGTGCCAACGGTGCCGGTAAATCTACTTTCTTAAAGATTTTATCCGGACAGTTAGACTCCACCAGCGGTGATGTGGTTATTACACCGGGACAGCGTCTTTCCTTCCTGCAGCAGGACCACTTCAAATATGATGAGTACTCCGTTTTAGATACGGTTATCATGGGAAACAAACGTCTCTATGATATCATGAAGGAAAAGGATGCTATCTATGCAAAAGAGGATTTTTCCGACGAAGACGGTATCCGTGCCAGCGAACTGGAAGGCGAATTTGCTGAAATGGACGGCTGGAATGCAGAATCCGATGCTGCCATGTTATTAAATGGTCTTGGCATTCCGACAGAGGACCACTACACCACCATGCGTGACCTCCCGGGTGCCACCAAGGTCAAGGTGCTCTTAGCCCAGGCATTGTTCGGTAATCCGGACATTCTGCTCTTAGACGAGCCGACCAACCACCTGGACTTAGACGCTATTGCATGGCTGGAAGAATTCTTAATTAACTTTAACAATACTGTAATCGTCGTATCCCATGACCGTTACTTTTTAAATAAGGTATGTACCCATATTGCCGACATCGATTACGGCAAGATTCAGTTATATGCCGGTAACTACGATTTCTGGTATGAGTCCAGCCAGCTTCTTGTGAAGCAGATGAAAGAAGCCAATAAGAAGAAGGAAGAAAAGATCAAAGAGTTACAGGAGTTCATTTCCCGTTTCTCTGCTAACGCTTCCAAATCCAAACAGGCAACTTCCAGAAAACGTGCCTTAGAAAAAATCGAACTGGATGAAATCAAACCTTCCAGCCGTAAATATCCTTATATTGATTTCCGCCCACAGCGCGAAATCGGTAACGAAGTTCTTACCGTAGAGGGCTTAAGCAAAACTATCGACGGTGTAAAAGTATTAGATAATGTATCCTTTATCTTAGGACATGATGATAAAGTAGCTTTTGTCGGAAGCAACGAGCTTGCCAAGACTACCCTCTTTAAGATTCTTGCCGGTGAAATGGAGCCGGACGAAGGAACTTACAAATGGGGTGTTACTACTTCCCAGTCCTATTTTCCGAAGGACAATACCGAAATCTTTGATACTGACCTTGTTATCACAGACTGGCTGACCCAGTATTCTGAAATCAAAGATGCAACTTATGTACGTGGTTTCTTAGGAAGAATGCTTTTCGCCGGTGAAGACGGTATGAAGAAAATGAGAGTCCTTTCCGGAGGAGAAAAAGTGCGTGTACTGCTCTCCCGTATGATGATTCAGGCTTCTAATGTTTTAATCTTAGATGAGCCTACCGACCACTTAGACATGGAGTCCATTACCGCATTAAACAACGGACTGATTAAGTTCCCGGGTGTTGTACTCTTCGCCTCCCGTGACCACCAGTTCACACAGACCACTGCCAACCGTATTATGGAGCTTCTTCCAAACGGCGGTCTCATTGATAAGATTACCACTTACGATGAATACTTAGAAAGTGATGAAATGGCAAGAAAACGTCAGGTTTACTCCATGAGTGAAGAAGACGAGAATGATAACTAGAAATTAGCTTATCCAGATAAAAGGGGCTGTCGCATTAACGTGCGGCAGCTCATTTTATATATCCAACACAAAACGCCGAGCTTCGAAAAGCTCGGCATTTATGGTATAATTAGTTTATGCAACTAAACAAAATAATACAGAGAGAGTATACCTCATTT
>JAQXGQ010000019.1 GCA_029006795.1 Clostridiales bacterium
CAAATCCACTTTCCCTGTTAGATGTAATCACATAACGTCCCTGCAGTTCTACTATTAATCCTAATACAAACCCATGATAAAATCGTTCTGGTTCTGACTGACTTTCCCTTTTCCCTGTATCAAAATAACTGAATATAGAACCGGTGATACGATTCATATATTCATTCATGGCATCTAAGTCATCAAGAAGTAAGGCTTTCACAAAATCATTATAATTTGCACTATCCTTTTTAAACCAGCCCTTAATCATATTTCGAAACATTCGTTGTACTTCGTAATTTGTTAGTCTAAGCTGGTAAATTTCTTCTTCAAAGTCCACCTTTTGGACTTTTAAATATCCACTGGCAAGTAACAAACTCCAAATTGCTTCTTCATTATCATCTAACTGGTCATATACAATCTGTTCATCAATTTCACTCTCAATACTTCCCCCCTGTATCAGTACTTCAAACTGCTCTTTCATTTTTCCGCTTCCCTCTCTAAGCAGTTTTCCCACCAGACTATTAGCACTGGTATTTGCCCAATAGGTAGTAAATTTCCCGGTATCCAGTAAATTTAAAATAGACCAAGGATTGTAAATATCATGGATTTCCCCAAAATTGAATCCATCATACCATTTTTTTACCTTTTCTTTCTCTGTCATACCAAACTCATCCATAGCCGCAAAAACTTCTTTTTCCGTAAAACCAAAAGCAGTGGCATACTCGTTAGACGTGGTAGTAACCACCTTTAAATTATTCAAATCCGAAAAAACTGACTCTTTGCTTACTCTGGTAATTCCCGTCATGATACCACGTTCCAAATATGGATTGGTCTTAAACGTAGAATTAAACAAACTTCTAGTAAAGGATACCAGTTCTTCCCAAAATCCATTGACATAGGCTTCCTGCATCGGAGTATCGTACTCATCTAATAAAATGATTACCTTTTTCTTGTAGTAACGATATAAAAAATCTGACATTTTATGAATTGCCACTGCCGCAGTTATTTCATTCATGTCACTGTTAACATTCAAGAAATATCGCTGTTCTTCCTCCGTCAATAACCCACTGTTCACAAGGAAAATATGTTTATTGTATAAATCTGTAAGAATCTGGCAGATTCTTTCCTTTGTCTGTTTATAATTCTTTTCCTTCACACTCGCAAAAGACAGACTAATCACAGGATAAGTTCCCTGCAGCCTGCGATACTTTTTCTCTGTCCAAATAGAAAGTCCCTCAAAAAGTTCTCCATCACCTTCATACCTGTTAGAAAAAAAATACTCTAACATACTCATATTAAGAGTTTTTCCAAAACGGCGTGGACGAGCAATCAGGGTGACACTGTCCTCATTTTCCCACCATCTCTTTATGAAATCAGTCTTATCAATGTAAAAACATTTTTTGCGAATTAAGTCTCCAAAATCCTGTATTCCTATTGCAATCGTTCTTGCCATATGATGCCTCCTGATAAACAAGCATGTCTACCAAAGCAGACATCGCTCCAAACATTTCCATTACAGATTATGATATAAAGTTTTACATAAGAAAGTCAATAGGAAAGCCCTCTTTTTTTGATTTCCACTGAACTTTTAAAACGAAACAGGTGCTAAGCCGTAACCTAGCACCCAATTATTTCTTTCTACTCAAATCGTACCTTGTGTATAAATCGGATATTTCTGCGTCCCTATTTCCTCAAAAGTACTTGCTCCAATTCCGTCAAATTTTACCCAGTAATCATCCACCCCATTCGCCCCATTGCGTCTTTTAATCATCTCTTCAAAATTATAACTTTCAAGGTTCATCGCCTGTAAATAATCATGCAATAACATCTGATTATCGGGAACAACCCGCCTGCTGAAAAAATCATTCAAATGTACATACGAAAGTCCCCATACTTTTATTTCTGGTGGCCAGTACCTCTGTCCACTTAAATCAACTCCCTTTACCAGTTCACGGTTTTTTATCTCAAAATCAAGCAACGGCATATTCTGATAGTACAGAATTCCTTTCATATTTTTTATAAAATACTCTCTTGACATTGTCCTACAACCTTTTTACCTTTCCAAGCATTTTTATCAAATATTCTTCACTATACTTATTGGGTAGTTTTTCCGGAATGCGCAATGCTTCAAATGGATATTCTCCAAAATCAAACTCATCCGCAAGAATGTCAATCATCTCAAATGGATCTTCGCCATAAGGCGCCACATATACGTTCCCCATAGCAGCATCATAAGAACTATACTTATCCCGATAATAATCATGCTCGAACAATCCCATACCTGAATCAAAAACAGGTGCAATAGAAAATTCACCTTCGCTGTTATTAAAAAAAACTCCGAAATTTCTCGTGTGTCTGTCACAATTACCAACCAGACAATCCAGTATCGCAAGATTTAGCATATATGTCTCACATCTATCGTATGGCAGTTCGGCATACATTGAAATACGCCCGGCACACCATCGTAATTTTTCGACAGTACCCATCCTGTTAAATTCATCTGTTTTAGATGTCTCCATCTTCATATTTAATAATCTTTCAAATGAAATAAATGTGTACCCTTCCTTTTCAAAATTATTAGAATATACTCCCTTCCAGACATGGTCATTGTATACAATATCGCACTCACATTGAGAGATACAGGGTATATCCAAAGTTTTACAAAATCCAGAAGCTATGATTTCTACCATCCAATCATTCATTAAAGTTCCACCTATGACAGCTTGTGCCTTGATAAAATATTTTCCGTCTTTGCTGTGAAACTTTGGTTGAAATCCATCGGTACTAGAGCGTACATCTATCAAGTCCTTTTTTGTAAAATGAAATGTTTTTCTTTGCAAAAATCCGTCTGTCTGCGACATCTACTCATCTCCCGTCTCTACCCAATCTCTGTTACATTTAACATACTAACATACAACAATCAAATTTGCACTCTTATTCTTAATTCTGCACAACAAAAACCCCGCCACCAGACAATGTCTATTTTCTGCACTGTCTGGTGGCAGGGTTACATATTCCTTATATAAAATTATTTCTTTGTAATATATCCCTGTGCCTTTAACAGCTCTGCGCAAAGTACTGCACCGCCTGCCGCACCACGGACGGTATTGTGGGATAAGCCTACGAATTTCCAATCGTATACAGTATCTTCTCTTAATCTGCCGACAGAAATGCCCATTCCATTCTCATAGTTAACATCCAACGCAATCTGAGGTCTATTGTCATCCTCTAAGTACTGGATGAACTGCTTTGGAGCACTTGGAAGTTCTAATTCCTGTGGAGCACCGCTGAAGTTCTTTAACGCCTCAATTAACTGCTCTTTTGTCGGGTTCTTTCTGAATTTTACAAATACGGCTGCGGTATGTCCGTTTAATACAGGAACACGGATACACTGACAGGTAATCACCGGTGACTCAGCCGGAACGATTGCTTTTTTCTCATCATCAATGTGTCCCCAGATACGAAGCGGCTCTTTCTCAGATTTTTCTTCCTCACCACCGATGTATGGAATGATATTTCCAACCATCTCAGGCCAGTCTTTGAAAGTCTTTCCTGCACCGGAAATTGCCTGATAAGTAGTAGCTACTACCTCATATGGTTCAAACTCTTTCCATGCGGTAAGTACCGGAGCATAACTCTGGATAGAACAGTTTGGTTTTACTGCCACAAAACCACGTTTTGTACCAAGTCTCTCCTTCTGATATTTGATAACTTCCATATGTTCAGGATTTACCTCGGGTACTACCATCGGCACATCAGGAGTCCATCTGTGAGCACTGTTGTTAGAAACCACCGGAGTTTCTGTCTTTGCATAATCCTCTTCGATTTTTTTGATTTCCTCTTTTGTCATGTCTACGGCTGAGAATACAAAGTCAACCTCTGCTGCAACTTTCTCTACCTCATTGACATTCATAACTACAATATTTTTTACTGCTTCCGGCATCGGAGTATCCATTTTCCAACGGTCACCAACTGCCTCTGCATAGGTTTTTCCTGCACTTCTCGGACTTGCTGCAATGGTAGTCACCTCAAACCACGGATGATTTTCCAAAAGAGAAATAAATCTCTGTCCTACCATACCAGTTCCACCAAGAATACCAACTTTCAATTTTTCGCTCATTTTAATCCAATCTCCTCATTATTTTGCTGAAAATTTTCCGTATCCTCCACCTATTCTAATCCGCTCTTTGTGTCCGTGTATCGCGAACAGGTGTCGGTCATAGTGATATATTATGCTATTTTCTCCAAAAATGCAAGGCTTTTTTTGTAAAAGTTTCTTCTATTTTTTGTCACTTCTTGTGCATTTCTCACAATATCACGTTGATGCTAAAAAGTGTTTTAGGCTTTCAAATATTCCTTTTCTAATGCAATTACCTTTTCCATCGCTTCTTTTCCTGGTGCTCCCACTGTGAGACGTTTATTGACACAGGTTTCCATAGAGATTGCTTCGTAGATGTCTTCTTCGAATACCGGGCTGATTGCTTTTAACTCCTCTAAGCTCATATCATCAATGGCAATGCCTTTGTCAATACAGTAAAGAACAATCTGTCCGACAATTCCATGTGCATCCCGAAACGGTACTCCGTGATTTACCAGATAATCTGCCGCATCCGTTGCATTGGTGAATCCATGATTTGCGGAGGCATACATTTTTTCTTTATTGAATTTCATGGTAGCAAGCATACCGTTAAACAATGCGATACATCCCTTTACGGTATCCATAGCATCAAAGGAAAGTTCCTTATCCTCCTGCATATCCTTATTGTAGGCAAGAGGAATACCCTTCATGGTAGTAAGCAGGGAAGTCAGTGCCCCGTAGACACGCCCTGTTTTTCCCCTTACAAGCTCGGCAATATCCGGATTCTTTTTTTGTGGCATAATACTGCTTCCGGTACTGTACGCATCATCAATTTCTACAAACTGATACTCATTGGAATTCCAAATGATTACTTCCTCGGAAAAACGGCTTAAATGCATCATAATCGTAGCGCAGGCAGAAAGAAATTCGATTAAATAATCCCTGTCGGATACACCATCCATACTATTTAAAGTCGGACCATAAAATCCCAATAATTCCGCCGTATACTCCCGGTCTAACGGATAAGTGGTTCCAGCTAACGCACCGGAACCAAGCGGACAGTAATTCATCCTCTCATATATATCATGTAATCTCTGACGGTCACGTTTAAACATCTCAAAATAGGCTCCCATATGGTGGGCCAATGTAATCGGCTGTGCCTTCTGCAAATGGGTAAAGCCCGGCATAATCGTCTCCGTATTTTCTTCCATAATCTTTAAGATGGTTTCTAACAATTCCTTTAACAAAGCATCTGTCTGTAACACCTGCTCTCTGGTATAAAGACGCATATCAAGTGCCACCTGGTCATTTCTGCTTCTTCCAGTGTGAAGTTTCTTTCCGGTGTCTCCTAAACGGTCAATGAGATTCGCTTCCACAAAGCTGTGAATATCCTCATATTCGGAAGAAATCTCTAATTTTCCACTCTCCACTTCATTCTCGATTTCCTCTAAGGTTCGGATAATATCGTCCCTCTCCTGCTCCGTTAAAATCCCCTGTTTTCCAAGCATTTTCACATGAGCGATACTGCCCTCGATATCCTGTTTGTAAAATTTCTGATCAAATGTGATGGATGCGTTAAAATTATAAACTAACTGATCTGTCTCTTTGGTAAATCTTCCTCCCCACAACTGTGCCATGTTCATATCCTCCCTTTTGTAGTTTTCTATTCATGCTGGTTTTCAAACATCTTTTTGCTGGCTAAAAATCTGCAGCCTATACAACACTTTCGCCGTTCTTCTTTGCTGCAATTTCCTCGTCCCGCTGCTTTTTAGAAAAAATGCAGCCACAGTAATACTGACGGTACATTCCGTATTCCTCCGACAACTCCACGGAGCGTTTGTAGCCGTTTTTTTTCTTAAAATCTGAATTTAAGTAACAGATTCCATATTCCTCTGCTAACCGGTCTCCGATTTCATTTAACTTTTCTGCATTTTTTAATGGACTGATGGAAAGCGTCGTAGTGAAATAATCCATTCCCATTTGTTTTGACAATTCTGCTGCCTCCTTAAGACGCAGCTCATAACAAAGAAAGCAGCGCTCGCCGCCCTCTTTATCCCGCTCATGTCCGCGGACGGTATCATAAAACCTTTTCTCGTCATATTCTCCTTCGATAAAGGAAATGGGATGACGTGCCGGCAGCCGTTCAATAAAATGCTGCTGTTCTAGTACTCTCTTCCGATACTCTTCTTCCGGGTAAATATTCGGATTGTAATAAAATACAGTAATGGAAAAATATTCGGATAAATATTCAAGACAATAGGAACTGCAGGGGGCGCAGCAGCTGTGCAGCAATAATGTAGGTACCGTCTGCTTTTCCTGATGTTTCCGAATGGTTTCCTCTAACATTTTCTGGTAGTTCTGCTTCATTGCAGCCATACTTCCTTTCAGCAGTTCTTTCCTAAAAACACGCTTAGATTATTCTAAACGATGTGACATAAAACTGCAAGAGGCATGTATGCTTTATTCTCTTCTAACCTACCTTCCTCTTTCCATTTTAAGTCCACGACAAAATGGTCTTCGCTCTCTGTAACCATGTATGGTTCAAAACAAACTCCTGATACCCCTGTTTTGCAATATTTTCACGGAGTGTTCCATTCTCCATCAATTCTCCTGCTAAATCGCTGAGGCTTTCTATTTTTTTTAAAGAATAGAGTGCGATATTTTCCTTATCTTTGAAATGTGCTCGAAGATAAGGATTTTCGTCTGTCAATACCACCGTTTTATTTGCCATGCCTGCTAAGACTCTATCGTGAAGACCTCTGTTGAAAATAGGAGAAACATTTAACATGAGCTGTTCTTTCGCTATCTTTTCAAAGGAAAATTCAAAGG
>JAQXGQ010000020.1 GCA_029006795.1 Clostridiales bacterium
GGCGAAAGATAGAGAGAGGTATGGTATGTTACAGGATATAGTGGAGATTTCTGACGGAAAAGTATATGGAACGAATGATATGGTGAAGGCAGCCTGCAATGATTGTGCGGGTTGCCATTCCTGCTGTGAAGGGATGGGAGATACCATTTTGCTCGACCCCTATGATGTATACCGGCTTACGATGGGGCTGGGTAAGAGTTTTGAGCAGCTTTTGGCAGCGGAAATAGAGTTGCATGTGGAAGCGGGAGTGATTGTGCCGAATTTGAAAATGGATGCCGAAAAAAATCAGTGCTTCTTTTTAAATGACGAAGGCAGATGCAGGATTCACACTCTGCGCCCGGGACTGTGCCGGGTATTTCCGTTAGGGAGAATTTATGAAGAGAATGGGATATCCTATTTTTTACAGAAAGAGGCGTGCAAAAAGGAGAACCGCACGAAGGTGAAGGTCAGTAAATGGTTAGATATGCCGGAACTGAAAAAATATCATCAGTTTCTAAAGGACTGGCATGAGGTGAAGAAATGCGCAGAGCAGTATATTGGAAGCATGGCAGAGGAAAACGGCGCGAAAACGGTTAATTTGTTTTTACTGAACCTGTTTTTTACGACGGCATATGATGGGGAACGTGATTTTTACGAACAGTTTTATTGGCGTATGGAGCAGGTGAAAACGGTGCTTCCGATGGAGCAGCATATTTAGAAAGGTGACAGGAACCATTGGCGGTATTGTGACATATCATATGTATGAAAATGAAAATGTGATGGTATCGGAATGTATTGTCAGAACAAAATTGTGCATACGATACAGTCTGGAGATTCGCTCTATAAATTGTCCAGACAGTATAAAACAACAGTGACGGAATTGATTCTCGGAAATCCGGGGGTAAATCCTTATAACTTGCAGATTGGAATGAAACTGGTGGTTTGTCCGGGAGATGGCTATGTGCCGCCGGAAATGGGCACCGGTAATGTAGGAAAACCCGGAGGAATGGGAAATGAAAATATGGGGAATCCCAGCGGAACCGGAAACAGTAATATGCAAAACAGCGTAATGGAGTTACAGCAGGAGATGCGCCTTGCATGGCTGAGCCATGTATACTGGGTTCAGATGTATCTGATGAGTGTTCTAAATGATGCCCCAAACCAGCAGGAGGTAGAAGAGCGTACCTTAGAGACTGCGGATGAGATAACGAATGTTTTTGCAAATTTTTTACCGGTAAACGTCACAAGACAGCTTCGCAATCTTTTGATGGAACATATTGAAATCGGAGGAGAAATCATTCATGCCCTGAAAGAGGGGAATATGGAGAATTACGACGGACTAATCAAGGAATGGTATTCCAATGCGAATCAGATTGCAACCCTGTTGGGAAATCAGAATCCATATTTTGATAACAGAGAGACCAGAAATATACTGTTGAACCATTTGGATTTAGAAAGACAGCAGATTGAACAGCAGGTCAATGGGGAGTACGGACAGAGTATTGATACTTTCCGTGATATTGTCAATCAGGCAATCCAGATGGCAGATTACTTTGCAAGAGGTCTTATGGCAAGATAGGTATCATATATATTATTACCCAGAGAAGAGGCAGATATAAATTCTGTTTATGAAAGGTTGACATAATGTATAAAAAGACAATAAAAATTATTGGAAGTCAGCTTTTTTCGTAAAAAATGATTTGACGGAACCACCATTTGTGATAAGATATATTCGTTAATCCGTTTGAGGATAACGGATGATAGAAGGTAATCGGAGGATTTAGAGAAATGATTAAAGTTGTGAAATTCGGCGGCAGTTCCCTTGCAAGTGCAGAACAGTTCGCAAAGGTAGGAAAAATAATCAATGCTGATAAAGAGCGCAGATATGTGGTGCCAAGTGCCCCTGGAAAAAGAAATTCCAAGGATACCAAAGTAACAGATATGTTATATGCGTGTTATGAACTGGTGGAAGCTGATGAGGATTTCCGCGTTGCATTGATGAAAATCAAAGACCGTTATGACACAATTATCAATGGTTTAAATCTGAAATTATCTTTGGAAGAAGAGTTCAAGAAAATTACAGAGAATTTCAAGAATAAAGCAGGCGTAGATTATGCAGCATCCCGCGGCGAATACTTAAACGGCATCATCATGGCAAATTATTTAGGCTATGAATTTGTGGATGCGGCAGAAGTTATCTTCTTTGATGAAGAGGGCAATTTAGATGCTGAAAAGACCGATAAGGTCTTAGGAAATCGTTTGAAGAAAATTGAGAGAGCCGTTATTCCGGGGTTCTATGGAATGGGCGCTGACGGAAGAGTCCGTACTTTTTCAAGGGGCGGTTCCGATGTGACAGGTTCTATCGTGGCAAAAGCTGTTCATGCCAGCTGCTACGAAAACTGGACAGATGTCTCCGGTTTCCTTGTGGCGGATCCAAGAATTATTGATCATCCGGCAGCGATTAAGACAATCACCTATCGTGAGCTGCGTGAGTTATCTTATATGGGAGCCAGCGTATTACATGAGGATGCGGTATTCCCGGTAAGAAAAGCAGGTATTCCGATTAATATCAAAAATACCAATGCACCGGAGGATGAGGGAACCTGGATTGTGGAGAGTACCTGTCATCAGTCAAAATACACCATTACCGGTATTGCAGGAAAGAAAGGGTTCGTTTCCGTCAATATCGATAAGGATATGATGAATGCAGAGGTTGGTTTTGGAAGAAAAGTTCTTTCTGCATTTGAGGAGAACGGTATTTCCTTTGAGCATATGCCATCCGGTATTGATACTATGACGATTTTTGTCCATCAGCCGGAATTTGAAGGAAAAGAGCAGGCTGTTATTTCTTCTATCCATCGTCTGGCACAGCCGGACAGCATTGAGTTAGAGGGAGATTTGGCATTGATTGCGGTAGTGGGACGCGGTATGAAATCTACCCGTGGAACAGCAGGCAGAATTTTCTCTGCTTTAGCACATGCCAATATTAATGTCAAGATGATTGACCAGGGGTCTTCTGAGCTGAATATCATTATCGGTGTCAGCAACGCGGACTTTGAAAATGCAATTCGTGCGATTTATGATATTTTTGTGGAGACACAGTTATAAAAATGAGCGAAGAACATACAAAAGAAAACAGTATAAAGAAAATATTACAGGGCAGGGCTGCAATCGTTGGTACGGTTGTGGTCACTGTCTTTTTGTGTTTCTTTACCATGTTTGAGTTTACGGCGCTTTATCTGGAATGGGAAATTCCGGCACTTAAGGTGTTGACCGGAGATGAGACAAGCTGGTTTACCGGCGACTGGGAGGAGGAGATTGCCTTAGACGACAGCCGGGAAAATGTACCTTTTTCAGAAGCTGGGCAGGAGTGTGAAGGAGAACGTGAATATGCAGCGGATAGAACAGAAAATGCAGTAGACGACAAACAGATAGAGAAAAAAGCAGATATTGCCAAAACAGATAACAAGGAAGCTGAAAAAGTAGAAAGTGTTCAGGATACGGAAAAAGAAAAGGAGGATGAAGCAGGGACAGAAAGTACAGAACAGCTTACAGAGAAGTCAGAATTTCCTTATTATATTCGTGTGAATCGAAAGCAGAACTGCATTACCATTTATATATTAGACGAAGAAGGAGAATATACGGTTCCTTATAAAGCCATGATTTGTTCTACCGGATTATATAATGCCACACCCCGGGGAATCTTTCAAATTTCCGATAAATACCTATGGAGGGAGCTTTATGGAGGTGTTTATGGTCAATATGCCACCAGAATTTACGGAGGAGTGTTGTTTCACTCTGTTCCTTATTATAAAAAGGCAAAGAACATGCTCTGTACCGAAAAATATAATAAATTAGGGCAGCAGGCATCTATGGGATGTGTTCGTCTTACTGTGGAGGACGCCAAATGGATTGCAGATAACTGTCCAAGTGGAACAACCGTGGAAATCTATGATGATGATAACCCGGGGCCATTAGGAAAGCCGGAGGTAGTAAAGATTGATACAAATAATCCGAATAAAGGGTGGGATCCTACCGACCCGGATGAGGAAAATCCGTGGAAAGAATCTTTAGAAATGGAGCAAAAAGCAGTACAGGATATGGTTGAAAAAAGTGAACATAAGGTGAAATGAAAAAGGCGACATCGTATGTTTTCATTCGATGCCGCCTTTTAAACTATTTCGTCCATGGGACTATACCTCGTTTCTTCTAAATTGGAAATCTGTTTCCGTTTCTTTTGGACTTCTTCGCTCTTTCATTCAACATATCGATTTCTGTCTCCTGTGACATCTGGAATTGTATCATATCTGAATGTTACAGTTCTGATACTAATTCAAATCTCCTAGTTAGGAATATCACGTTTTCCCTTCTCATTTGAATTAAAAACGAATGCGCTTACGTTCTTGGTGGACTGTACCTCTCTTTCTGTCATATCGTTTTGAAGTTAAACTATCTTGTCCATGGGACTGTACCTCACTTCTTCTAAATTGGAACTCTAATTCCGTTTTTTGGACTTCTTCGCTTTT
>JAQXGQ010000021.1 GCA_029006795.1 Clostridiales bacterium
TAAATGTCTGGGAAAATGTTGTCCTTCCCATGGGACTTGATGGAAGAAAAGTAAAAAAAGAGGATGTGTTGAAAATATTAGAGCAGATTGGACTTGAGGATAAGGTGGAGGCTATGCCGAATACCCTGTCCGGGGGACAGAAGCAGAGAGTTGCCATAGCAAGAGCTTTAGTAAGTTCCCCTGCGATTATTCTGGCGGATGAACCCACCGGAAACCTGGATTCCAAAACAGAACTGGAGGTTATGGCTTTGCTGAAAAAATGTGTAAAGGATTTTAATCAGACCTTAGTTATGATTACACATGATGAGACCATAGCGCAAATGGCAGATGTGGTGGTAGTTATCGAAGACGGTAAGGTGGTGAGAAAAGCATGAGCATGGTAACTGAAATTGCTTTAGCAAACATGAAATATCACAAAAGCAAGAATATATTAACCGGAATTGCGATTTTTCTTACTACCTTATTACTATTTCTAGTTCCAACGATAGGAATGGATCTAATCAATAGTCAAAAGGCAGCAGTTAACGAACTGTATCCGACGTGGCATGCCCTGTTTCGAAATGTATCAGAAGATACCGCAACGAAAATAGCTTCGCACCATTTGGTAGAGAAATATGGACTGCGAAGTGATTTGGGATATGTAGCTGCTGATGATGCGAATATTGCTATGATATATTTGGATGCCCAGGCTGTTGAAATGTATAAGCTGGATATTTCGGAGGGAAGACTGCCGGAGGCAGAAAATGAGATTGTTGTATCAAAAGGAATCTTAGAGGAACTTTCTTTGTCAGGAGAAATCGGTGATACGGTCACAATTCCATATCAGGTGTATCGAAATGGAAGCTTGGATTTTATCCAGAAAAAAGACTTTGTAATTTGTGGATTTTTACCTGACACGGAAATCAATAAGGAACAAAACTCTTATACATCACTGGTTGCAAAAGCATTTTTGAATGAAGAAATTCCGTTCGATGAAATTGTTTACCGATTCTTGTTTCAGATTGATACAGAGTATGCAAATGATACGGAGAAGATAGAGGAAAGTATCCAGCAGTTAGCAGAGCAGTTCGGTATTTCTGAACAGGATTACAGAATCAATGAGGACTATCTGTGGGCCAATTATGTGGACCCCTCCTTTATACCGATTATGCTTCTTATTATGCTGATTATAATAGTGGCAGGAATCATCACGATTTATAGTATTTACTATATTTCCATGGGGGAACGGGTTCAGGAATTTGGAAAAATAAAAGCAATCGGTGCAATCACAGGCCAGCTTCGAAGAATCGTTTTGCTGGAAGGATTTCTGGTTGCCGGAATTGCAGTCCCTCTCGGACTGCTGGCAGGTACATTGTTAACGAAATATGTTTTTTTATCTATTTTAAAGCTGTACCAGAATGAGAATATGCTTATGTCTACCATTCAGGGACTCATTCAAAGCGGAAATGTTCAGCTACTTGTTCTGTGGATTTATCTGTTAGCAACCGGTGTCTCAATGCTTACGGTTTTCTTATCCTTACTTCGGCCAATGAAAATCGCTGCAAAGGTTTCTGAAATAGAAGCTATGCGATACACAGGAGAGCAGACCGCGAAAAAGAGCAGAAAAGGTTATTCCAATATTACAGTTACCCGGCTCGCCATGATACATCTTGCCGGCAATAAGAAAAAGAGTCTGATTACCATCTGCTCTATGACAATTACCGGCTTATTTTTTATGGTGGTTGCCACGGTATTGTCATGTGCCGATCCCAGCGAGGCTGCCGACAATTCCGTTATGGGAGAGTATCAGATTTCTCCAGTAATAGAATTTAACAATAAAGAGCACCCGGAGCTGGAGTGGAGCCAGGTGCAGAAGGACAATCCGCTGACAGAAGAACTAAAGGAACAGCTTTTACAGATTGACGGAGTAAATTCCTTGGAATGTTATCTGGGAAATTATGTGGAAGCATCTGCTTTTGATGGCGATAGAGAGGGAATCATCGGAGTCCCTGAGAGTGGGAAAGAATTGCTGAAAAATGGAATTATAGAAGGAAATGTCACCTATGAGGAATTAAAGAGTGGAGATAAAGTAATCATCGATAAAAATCTGCTTTACTGGTATCCGGAATTAAAAATAGGAGATGTCTTTGATGTACTCTACTGGGACGGAGACAAAGAATGCAAAAAGCAATTGGAGATTGTCGCGATTGCTGATTATAGTTTAGGTTTTACAAGTTTCCATTACTTAATTATGGCAGAAGAGGGACTTCATTCCTTCAGTGATCATAATCTGAATATGTACTATCGTATATTTGCCGATAAAAAATATGACGCAGACGTAGAGGCTAAGCTAAAGGCACTTGTTGAAGAGAATGGAAGGATAGAGATGGACACCTGGAAAGCACACTATGATGAGTGGAATTCGGCTATGACTCTGACAAGAGGTGCATGCTATGCATTCCTTGGAATACTGGGTGCAATCTGCATTATGAATATGATCAATACCATGATTCATAGTGTTCATGTAAGAAAAAAAGAGATCGGCATGCTGCAGGCGATTGGAATGTCGGACTTACAGCTCCTTAAAATGCTGCAGTTCGAAGGCTTATTCTATACGTTCGGAACGCTGATTGTCGCGGTAGGAGGCGGCAGTGTGGCAGGATATCCTGTTTTCTTATGGGCGAAGGATCATGGAATGTTTAACATCAGAAATTATCATTATCCTCTGTCGGCAACCCTTGTTATGATTGCAGTGCTTGTATTCGTTCAGGTAATTCTTGTATTTGTAATTGGAAAATCGGTTAAGAAGGATTCGCTGATTGACAGAATACGATTTGATAATTAATGAAAAATTGTTCATGAAAATGAGGTTAGTGCTAAACAATTGAAGAAACAATGAATATATAACAATACTTATACATTACAATGTAAACCAAATAATTGACAAAACTTATTTCCCTCATATAATAGGTATTAAGAAATGAGTATATACTATAGGCAAATATGTTATATGGGAGGTGTTCATATGGCTACAATACCTACACAGGTAAGAATTGATGAAAATTTAAAAAAGCAGGCTACAGAGCTTTTTTCACAGTTAGGAATGGATATGT
>JAQXGQ010000022.1 GCA_029006795.1 Clostridiales bacterium
GAACTGGCAGATTTGTGGTAGGAAGTATTATGTACCGTATTTTTATAGTAGAAGATGATGAGATTATTGCAAGAACCGTAAAAAGGCATTTGGAAAGCTGGGACTATGAGGTGGCGGTCGTTACAGATTTTTCTAACGTGATGACAGAGTTTCTACAGTTCGCACCACAGTTAGTTCTAATGGATGTCAAACTTCCTTTCTATAATGGTTATCATTGGTGTACAGAAATTCGCAAAATTTCTAAGGTGCCGGTAATCTTTGTTTCTTCCGCATCAGACAATATGAATATTGTGATGGCTGTAAATATGGGGGGAGATGACTTTATTGCAAAGCCCTTTGATTTGGATGTACTGACGGTAAAGATACAGGCAATGCTACGGCGAAGTTATGATTTTACGGGACAGAGTACAGTGTTAGAACATAGAGGGGCTATGCTGAATTTAACAGAAGCGACGTTGACCTATCAGCAGGAAAAAATTGAACTGACCAAAAATGATTTGCGGATTTTGCAGGTGCTAATGGAAAATAAGGACAAGGTAGTGTCAAGGGATACATTGATGATGAAGCTGTGGGAAAGTGACAGCTATGTGGATGAAAATACTCTTTCTGTGAATGTAAACCGCCTGCGGAAAAAATTAGAAGCATTGGGATTAGAAGATTTTATTCTTACGAAGAAGGGGATAGGGTATCGTATCGGATGAGGTTTGCATGTTCTTATTTAAAGGATCATTTGAAATGGATTATAACGTTTCTAATTTGTGAGGGTGCCATGATAGCACTTATGGTACTAAACCAAAATCCGCTTGATGAAATTTTATATGCTGCGGCGGTGGGCATATTTTTGTTCGCAGTTGTTTTTGGTGTGGACGGAAGAAAACAGTGGAAGCACTACCGGGCGTTACAGGAATTAGAACATTCTGTGGCAGTTTCCCTAGAACATATGGTATCTGCAGATAACGTGGTGGAACAGGAATACCAGAAGTTACTTCGTTTGTTCTTTGAAGAAAAGGTGCGGCAGGAAAACGACGTATCGAATAGACAGAAAGATATGCGTGAATATTATGCTATGTGGGTTCACCAGATTAAAACACCGATTTCTGCATTGAGACTGTTGCTGCAGGAGAAAAATGAGCAGGGCGAAATGTCGGAAGAATTAGAAGAGGTATTTCGCATTGAACAGTATGTAGAGATGGCGTTGCAATATGTCCGGTTAGAATCGGAGACGACAGATTATCGGATAGAGCAGGTGAAATTGGATGATGTGATTCGTGCCTCCATCCGGAAATATGCCAGACTTTTTATTCATAAGAAAATCAGTATGGAGTATGAGGGCACGCAGAATATGGCATTAACGGATGAAAAATGGATTCAGTTTGTCATCGAGCAGATCTTATCGAATGCTGTTAAATATACTTCGAAAGGAGAAATTTCCATTTACTTTGAAGGTGAAGAAACAGAAAATCTGTTTCTGGTGATTGCAGATACCGGAATTGGCATTAAGGCGGAGGATTTACCGCGGATTTGCGAGAAGGGATACACTGGATATAACGGTCATGCAGATAAACGTTCTACCGGTATCGGATTGTATCTGTGCAGCCGGATTTTGAAGAAATTAGGACACAGTCTTTCTATTACCTCGAAAGAAGGAAAGGGGACAAGAGTTCGGATTGGGTTTGTGATGAAAGCATGAAAACATTGCAATCTTACAAAAGTGTAAGATACCACAGGGAAATGTAAGCTAAATCAATGGCTTGCATTTCCCTGCTTTGTTATACTAAGAACAGTTCAAAGAGGAAAAAACACATGGAGGTATCAATGAATGGCAATTTTAGAAGTAAATAATGTA
Source organism: Clostridiales bacterium (assembly GCA_029006795.1). Classification (GTDB taxonomy): domain Bacteria; phylum Bacillota; class Clostridia; order Lachnospirales; family Lachnospiraceae; genus Roseburia. The sequence goes on from JAQXGQ010000022.1 coordinate 1,847, forward strand.
AAGAAAATATATACCACCAGATTTGGCGGGAATCAGGTACAGGCATTATCCAATATTAATTTTTCAGTAGAGAAGGGCGAATATGTGGCAATCATGGGAGAGTCCGGTTCAGGAAAGACCACACTGCTAAACATCTTAGCGGCATTAGATAAACCTACCGGCGGAGAAGTTCTCTTAAATGGGAAAAACATTGTAACAATTAAAGAAAAGGAACTTGCAGCATTCAGAAGGGATAATCTTGGTTTTATTTTTCAGGATTTTAACTTATTAGATAATTTTTCACTGAAGGATAATATCCTGCTTCCACTGGTACTAGAAGGTGTATTGCCGGATGAGATGGAGCCGAGAATGCGTCCCATTGCAAAGAAGCTAGGGATTGAGGACATTTTACCGAAGTATCCCTACGAGGTGTCCGGTGGACAGAAACAGCGTGCAGCGGTGGCGCGGGCATTGATTACAAAGCCACAGCTGATTTTAGGAGATGAGCCGACGGGAGCATTGGATTCGAAGGCAACGGACAGTCTGCTTAGCCTATTTAATGAAATCAATGCTGATGGGCAGACTATTTTAATGGTAACGCACAGTACAAAGGCGGCAAGCCATGCAAACCGGATTTTGTTTATCAAGGACGGTGAGGTGTTTCATCAGTTATACCGTGGAAATCTTTCCAATGAAGAGCTTTATGCAAAAATTTCGGATACATTAACTATTTTGACGACAGGTGGTGAAGAACATGAATAGCCTTTATCGGAAACTGGCTTTTACAAATATGAAAAATAATAAACAGTTTTATCTGCCGTATCTGTTGACCGGAATACTGTCGGTAGTAATGTTTTATTCCATGCGGGCTATTCAGGGAAACAGCGGAATTTTAAAAATGCGCGGTGGGGAAAGCCTGAAAATAATTTTGACATTGGGAACAGTTGTGATAGGGATATTTGTGTGTATTCTGTTATTTTATACTAACAGTTTCATTATGAAACGGCGGAAGAAGGAACTGGGAGTTTACAATATTCTCGGTATGGAAAAAAAGCATATTGCAAAAGTGTTATTCTGGGAGACATTTTCTACTTTTATTGTGTCCGTAGGAAGTGGATTGATAATCGGCATTGTATTTAACAAGCTGTTGACTATGATTTTATACCGTATTACAGGACTTTCGGAAAATATTCCGTTTTATGTTTCGGGATGGGGCTGTCTGCAGACTGTGGAACTGTTTGGGCTGATTTACCTTGCAACTTTACTTTATAATTTCATGCAGGTAAAACTGGCAAATCCGGTGGAATTGCTGCGCGGCGGGAATACCGGAGAGCGGGAGCCAAAAACAAAAATACTTCTTACTGTGCTTGGTGTGGTATGCATTGGAGGGGGGTATTATATTGCCATCACGACAGAGGATATCATGAAGGTGTTAATACTGTTTTTCGTGGCAGTGGTATTAGTAATTGTAGGAACCTATGCACTTTTTACTGCGGGCAGTATTGCATTTTTAAAGATGCTTCGCAGCAATAAGAAATATTACTATAAGACAAAACATTTTACGGCAGTTTCCGGAATGATTTACCGAATGAAACAAAATGCGGTAGGGCTTGCAAATATCTGTATCTTATCCACAATGGTGCTGGTTATGATTTCCACCACCGTCAGTATGTATGCAGGGTTGGAGGATGAACTGGATGCCCGCTATGACGGAGAGGTGAATGTCACGGTTTCTTATGACCGGGTACCGGATGAAAAAATGAGGGATACTGTTTTAAATGAAATAAAAAACAGTGTAAAAGAATCAGGTAGAGTTATTACTACGGCAGAGAGTGTGGCGAGCATCACAGTGGGTATGCGGCAGGAAGAGGACAGGATTCATTTATTAGAGTGGGAAGATTTTGACTCCATGTCAAAAATGGGATTGCTTGGAATTGTAACAAAGGCAGATTATGAGGCAGCAGAGGATATCAAATTGAAAGATTTGGAAGAAAATCAGGTTGCTATAATATCTTCCTTTAAGTATAGTGCAGATCATGTTATCTTTTTAGATAAAGAATATGAAGTTGCGGAGAAACAGGAGGTGTCCGATGCAGATTCTGCTTATGGTTCGATCGTTCCCGGAGGTATCATGTATCTTGTGGTGAGCGATGATGCAGCCATGGCAGACATTTATGGAAAAATAAAGGCAGTGACAGGGCAGACTTCAGACGATATGGAAACAGAGGTTTGTTACGAGATTTCAATCGATACGGACGGAACTCCTGAAGAAAAGAAGAACTGTGCGGCAGCAGTCCGGGAAAGAGTGTCTGTGTTCGACGAAAGCGATGTGCCGGAGCTTAATGGTATTACCGGATATTCAGTTCAATCGAGACAGGAAGGCTATGAGGATTTCCTAAGATTTAACGGTGGTTTCTTTTTCTTAGGTTTATTCTTAGGACTGATGTTTTTGATGGTAACAGTGTTAATCATTTATTATAAGCAGATTTCTGAGGGGTATGAGGATAAAGAGCGCTTTGCGATTATGGAAAAAGTGGGAATGAGCAGCAGTGAAGTGAAGGCTGCCATCGGCTCTCAGATAAGGACTGTATTTTTCCTGCCTCTTGTGACGGCAGCCGTTCATTTAAGTGCAGCATTTCCAATGTTAAAAAGACTGCTTGCAATGATGAACCTGTATAACGGTACACTTTTTGCAAAATGCCTGCTTGGAACTTTGCTGGTATTTGGTGTCATCTACTTTATTGTATTTAAAGTGACTTCTAAGACTTATTATAAAATTGTGGGAGAACAGTTTTAAACTCATAACAAAAGACCTCCTTTTCGGACAGTGTGCCGAATGGGAGGTCTTTGTATGTAAAAAGCAGACAACGGGAATCGAACCCGCCTCCTCAGCTTGGGAAGCTGATATACTACCGATGTACTATGTCTGCATATCATTTATAAAACTATTATACTCCAACAAAAAAAGATTGCAACAACATTTTTTTTGCCCTAAGATGATATTAGCGACATGTAATGTGTTATTGACAGAATCTTACATGAAAAAAGTGGAAGAAGGGCAGCTGCCCGAAAAAGGAGAGAGCGGATGAGATACCCGAAATACCTACCGGAACATGGAACCATTGGATTTGTGGCACCTTCCTTTGGGTGCAACATAGAGCCATATCACAGTGCCTTTGACAATGCACAGAAAAAATTTAAGGAGCTGGGACATAAACTAGACTTGGGGCCGAACTGCTATGAGGGAAAAGGAATTGGTATCAGCAACACCCCACAGGCATGTGGAAAAGAACTGACCGAGTATTATTGCAGTACAGAAAATGATGTCCTCATTTCCTGTGGCGGCGGTGAGCTGATGTGCGAAATTTTAGACTATGTGGATTTTGAAAAAATAAAGAGTGCAGAGCCTAAGTGGTATATGGGCTTTTCCGATAATACCAACATGACCTTTCTGTTAGCGACTCTTTGTGACACAGCTTCTATCTATGGTCCCTGCGCGGCGGCGTTCGGAATGGAGCCATGGCATGAGAGTTTAGAGGATGCGTATCAGCTGCTTCGGGGAACGAAGAAAACAATCAGTGGCTATGAACTCTGGGAGAAAGAGGGATTAAAGGATGAGGAACATCCGCTATTGCCGTATCATGTGACGGAGAAAAAGGAATTGAAGACCTTTTTGCCGGGAGAAAAGGAAGCAGTAGTGGAGGCTCAGGTTCATATGGAGGGCAGATTATTAGGAGGCTGCATGGACTGTCTGGTAAATCTGCTTGGAACAAAGTATGATAAGGTGGCAGATTTCGCGGAGCGGTATAAAGACGAGGGAATTATCTGGTTTTTGGAGTCCTGTGATTTAAATGTCATGGCAATCCGCCGGGCAGTTTGGCAGATGAAACATGCAGGCTGGTTTTCTTTTGTAAAAGGATTTATCATCGGAAGACCGTTAGTATTCGGGCAGGAGCTGATGGGGTTAGATGCCTATCATGCGGTGGTAGATTTGCTGGAAGAATTTCAGGTGCCGATTATTATGGATGCGGACATCGGTCATTTGCCGCCGATGATGCCGTTAATCTGTGGTAGCTACGCTCATGTAGAAGTAAAAGGGAACGATATAACAGTGAAGATGGAATAGAAACATTTTAGGGTGAAAAAAAGCTGCCAAACGAATTCTGGCAGCTTTTGTATTATAATACAACATTTACATTATTGCCTGTTCCGGCAGCAGGTATGCCGCTTGAAGTGGTAAAAGTAGTTGCAGCAAGTGTGGAGGTATTTTGCTGCTGCTGTTTTAACAGAGCTGCTCGTTTCTCTTCAATATCTAATGTCTCGCTACGCTTTTGAACCCGCCTGGTATATGCAGAAATACGTTGCATATAATCGGTATCTTTAGAAAACAGTTTTTCAAATTTGGAAATATCAGCATTGGCAAACAAGTCGGTACGTTTTTTTAGGGTGCCGTCCTTGCTGACGGTAATACCGATTTTATCTAATTCATCCGCATATTCGCTGGTAAGTTTTTTCATGCTTTTATAGGTCTGCTGCATCCGTCTGTCCTCAGAACTTCCGGAGGAATCTAGCAGGTTATTGTATGTATCGATAAAGGCAGATACACTGTTGCGGATATTTGTGGAACTATCATCATCATAGGTAAAAGAACCGAGACTTTTGATGGCACGGCGCAGAGCGCGGGCATCCGCATTGGATAGAGCAGTGTTACTGTATTGTTTTCTGGATGCAGAAGTCTTTGCATCTGTATTGGCAGAATAAAAACGTCTCAAATAATAAGATGAACTTAAAGATACTCCGGTTCCGGCATAAGCGGTACTAAAGATAGTTGCCATAATTTTTCCTCCTTGAAAAATTCTATCATATGTTTCGGCTAAATGTGGCATATAATTAACCATAGAAATAGAAAATAGTTTGTGCTATACTAGAGCAAAATAACATGAGGAGGAAAGGAAAAGTGGAGGCAATTATCTGGATAGCTTTAATTATTGTATTTGCGGTAATAGAAATAGCAACAGTTGGTTTGACATCTGTCTGGTTTGCAGGGGGAGCATTAGCGGCACTGCTTTGCAATGCGCTGGGACTAAGTATGGTATGGCAGTTTATTGTGTTTGTTGTAGTGTCATTGGTATTATTGTTCTTTACTAGACCGTGGGCTCTTAAATATTTTAAACCGCATCTGGTGAGGACAAATTATGAGGAGCACATTGGCCAGAATGTTTGTATCACAGAGACCGTGGATAATATAAAAGGTACGGGAACCGCTGTACTGAAGGGCCAGGAATGGACAGCACGGGCTTATGAGGAAGGAAAGATTTTCGAAGCAGGGTCTATTGTAAGGGTAAAAGAAATTCGTGGAGTTACCATGTATGTGGTGGAAAGCGAGACAATGCCAAAACAGGACGTTGCGGGGGAAATAAAGTAGAAGTTACACAGAGAACTTCAATAGTTAGGTATATGAAAGCAGGTTAGAAAAGAATGACAGAGCAGAAGGGACACAAACAGAAGCTTGGAATGGTATTTGAGGGAGGGGCAAACCGTACGGTTTTTTCCTGCGGAGTGATGGATGCCTTTTTAGAGGAGTGCATTATGCCGGACTACTTTATCGGAGTGTCAGCCGGGATTGCCTTTGGTGTGTCATACCTTTCTGGGCAGAAGGAAAGAAATTTAGAGGTCATTGAAAAATATATACCGGATAAGCGTTATATGGGAATGCGTCATCTGATTGACCGCAAGAAACGGGCATTTTATAATATTGGATTTGTGTTTGAAGAGGTGCCGGATAAACTGGTGCCCTTTGATTATGATGCCTTCGGAGCATATCCGGGTACCGTGGAGGCTGCGGTTACGAATATTCATACGGGAAAGGCTGAATATCTAGAAGTGCCGAGGGGAAAGGAAATGCGGGATACTTTAGTGGCAAGCTGTTCTCTTCCGGTATTGTTTCAGCCGGTAAAGATTGGAAGGCACTACTATTTAGACGGTGGTATTTCAGATTCTATTCCGTTCCGACACGCATTAGAGCAAGGATGTGACAAGCTGGTGGTAGTACTGACTAGGGAACGGGGATATGTAAAGACGGCAGAAAAGGCAGCAGGCATTACAAACCGTCTTTACCGCAGGTATCCTAAAATTGTGGAGGATATGGAGAACCGGGCAGAGCGGTATAATGCCGATATGAAAGAACTTTTAGAGTTAGAGAAAAAAGGTGAGGTTTTTGTCATTGCGCCGGAAACCACTTATGGTGTGGGAAGAACTGAGACGGATGTGGCGAAACTAAGACGGCTTTATGATGAGGGATATCAGATTGGATTAGAACAAATGACGGCTTTAAAGAAATATCTGGGAGTCTGAGAAATACTTATTTAGAGGAAAGGCATAGAAATGAAAATTGTTTTTTTGGATGCAAAAACCATTGGTGAAGATATTGATCTCTCCGGCTATGACAAATTAGGAGAGGTGGTAAAATATGATTTTTCCACACCACAGGAAGTAAGAGAACGCACAAAAGACGCGGATGTGATTATATTAAATAAGGTAGTCATTGATGAGAACTCTATTGGAGAGGCAGAGCATTTGAAACTGGTATGTGTCACTGCAACCGGCACAAACAATCTTGACAAAGTGTATCTGGAAAAGAGGGGAATTGCCTGGAGAAATGTGGCAGGGTATTCCACTGAGACTGTGGCACAGCACACCTTTGCTCTGCTGTTTTATTTATTAGAGCACTTGAATTACTATGATGATTATGTAAAATCCGAGAAATATGTGGGAGACATTACGTTTACACATTTTGAGAAGGTGTTCCATGAGTTAAATGGTAAGAACTGGGGCATTGTCGGGTTGGGAACTATCGGCAGGAGAGTCGCAGATATAGCAAAACTTTTTGGCTGCCATGTTACTTATTATTCTACTTCCGGGAAAAACAATCAACCAGGGTATGAAAGAGTGGATTTTGACACATTGTTAGAGCAATCAGATATTGTGTCGGTACACGCACCTTTAGATGAAAATACAAAGGGACTGATGAACAGGGAAGCATTTGCTAAAATGAAGTCCTCCGCGATTTTCTTAAATCTTGGAAGAGGCCCGATTGTGGAAGAACAGGATTTAGCAGATGCATTAGAGAAGGGCATCATTGCAGCAGCAGGACTTGATGTACTCTCTGTAGAGCCTATGAGTGCAGAGAATCCCCTGCGGAAGATAAAGGACAGTAACCGTCTTATCATTACACCGCATATTGCATGGGCGAGTGTGGAGGCAAGAACGCGCCTGATGCAAATCATTCAGGAACAGATAAGGGAATTTTTCGGATAGAGACAAAATAAAATAATAGTAATCGAAAGAGAAAGCATAGATGAAAATGCTTTCTCTTTTTTTAACTTGGTATGGAGCAATCTAATCCACTGTGGAAAGAAAGATTGCCATATTCGGTCAGAAAATCACGGATAAGTTTATTTCTATCGTTCTCGTCCCCTTTGTAGCGAAGGAGAGTATCTAGATTTCTCATGCGGGAAAGATAAAGTACCAGGGCTTTATTGTAAAGTTCGTGAAAGGTTTCATGGGAAGAATGGGTCTTGTCCCAGGGATTATGCCAGCATGCCCGCCGCAGATTAAATGGGTCTGTGCGGAAAAACAGCGTATTGCTGGGAAACAATGGGGAGAACAATGGGTAACCCAGACAATAGTGCTCGGTCAGTCTTACCGTAGCTTTTTTCTGGCCGCTGTCATCATGGAGGAGATACATGCCTAACCGTAGCGAAAAGATAGCGAGATACATGGTGCTTTTGTGAATCTGCAGTTCGGGGTAAGCATAACGATAGGCATAGTAAAGCATATCTGCCACTACTTTTTTCTGATGCGAAGTCAGTACAATGGTGTCTGCAGAATGAAAGTTGCGTGGGCTGCGGTGCAGCTTTGAACGCAGCAGAGCAGTATCGATGTCTGTTTCAAGATAGGCATGACGCGAGAAGTATTTCTTGCTCTTTCCCTTATAATGAGTCATGGCATAGATATAAGGATGGCAGATTGTATCTAGCGTGTAGTGCCCTAAAAAGCCATAAAGATAGCTTTCTGCAATTTCACGGTCGGAAGGGTTGTCAAAAGACATCACACTCCTTAGAAGCCCCCGGAAAAAAGCACCGGTTTCAGTGGTGTGAGCGATAGCGCCTAAGTTATGTCCCTCTAAGACATAGGAAGGAAGATAGTAAAAAAATAAATCCGGCCCCTGCAGTCCTAAAGAATAGACACCGTGGTTGGCAAAAAGAGTTTTTTTTAGGTGAAATGTATGTTTTTCCATATCACATGTTACTTTGTGATAGGCTTCTGTTCCAAAAATATAGTGCGTTACAAATCCGGGCATAAAGAAAGACCTCCTTTCGTTAATAGTTATTATAACCATTTTGCCGGGCGATGTTAAGCGCAGAGAATAATTTTTAAGAAAAAACTAATAACTAGGCTTGAATATTAAAAAACATGGAAACATAATGAGATGTAGTAAACAAAGCTATATTACAAGGCACTGATATTCATAAATGCGGGAGTGTAGTCGAAGATTAGACAAAAATATTGAACTGTATATTTAAAGACTACATGAAAATGGCTTTGCATATTCTAAAAAAACAATTACTTTTCTATACTTTCAGATAGGAAAAACGTGTAGGAAACAGAAACGGAGGAGTATAAAATGGCAAGTTTAGCAATGTCAGTAGAGAGAAAAGCTTTTGGTATAGCAGCAGATATGGCACTGAAAAGTTTGAAAAAGGACAGGGAAAAGGGACTATTACAGATTGTAGATTTGGCAGAAAAATTTATGGGTGACAACTTCAGTAAGGAATCCTATGAAGGTGCCAGAGCCATGATAAAAAATCCGGATCACAAATGGATGCGTTACGTTGACCGTCTTTTGGATGAGATAGATCCGCATGTGGCAAAAATGACTGCATTGAATTTAGGATTTCAGGCAGCATTTTACGGAACAAAGACCATCCGTAAAATGAGGGAAGTGCATGACTGTAATATTCCGTGGCTGATTTTGATGGATCCTACCAGTGCATGTAACCTTCATTGTACCGGATGCTGGGCTGCGGAATATGGTAATAAATTAAATCTGACTTTTGAGGAATTAGACAGCATTGTAACCCAGGGAAAAGAATTGGGAATTTATTTTTATATGATGACCGGAGGAGAGCCGTTAGTTCGTAAAGCAGATATTATTAAGCTGTGTGAGAAGCACAATGAGTGCGCATTCCATTGTTATACCAATGGAACATTAGTCGATCAGGCACTTTGTGACGAGATGAAGCGTGTGGGGAACCTGTCTTTATCTATCAGTTTAGAGGGATTTGAGGATGCAAACGATTTCCGCAGGGGAAGCGGTGTTTATGAAAAAGTAATTCATGCGATGGATTTATTGCACGAAAATGGATTGATTTTTGGTAACAGCGTGTGCTATACTCGTAAAAACATGGATGCGGTAACATCGGATGAGTTTTTCGATTTGCTGATTGAGCATGGAAGCCGTTTTGCATGGTATTTTCACTTAATGCCGGTAGGTATGAAGGCCACACCGGATTTAATGCCGACAAAGGAGCAGCGTGAGTACATTTATCACAGGATTCGTGAAGTGCGTGCTATGGAAGGCGGCAAAGAAATCTTTGTAATGGATTTCCAGAATGATGGTGAATTTGTAGGCGGATGTATTGCAGGAGGAAGAAACTACTGTCATATTAATCCGAAAGGGGATGTGGAGCCTTGTGTATTTATTCACTATTCAGGAGCCAATATCAGGGAAAAATCTTTGTTAGAATGTTTAAAGCAGCCATTATTTATGGCATACAGAGATAATCAGCCTTTCAACGAGAATATGTTAAGACCGTGCCCGATGCTGGAAAATCCTGAAATTTTACAGCGGATGGTACATGAGACCGGAGCACATTCCACGGATGTGGAGGAAGCGGAGCCGGTAGAACATTTATGTGGAAAATGTGAAAGCTATGCCTGCGAATGGAAAGAAACCGCCGACAGACTTTGGAGTGAGCATCCATATCACCAAAAAGGGTATACGAATTTTAAAAAGAAATAAGAGGCGATTTTTATCAGTAAGAAACAGAAGCAGATTTTAAAATGGGCATTTGTCCTTCTTTTGATTGGTATTATTATTTATACATTCAGGGATTCGGCGGGGCCGATTTGGGCACAGCTGAAAAAGACTACGCCAGCAGTTATTATTGGTATTTGTTTGATGACCTTGATTTATCATGTGGTGGAAGGGTTGATTACCACTATTCTTGCAAAACAGTACCAGCCGTCTTTTACCTGTGGAATGGGTATTACAAATGCATTATATTGTTCCTTTTATCGTGTAGCTACATTAGGCAGCGGGTCTGGTGTAGCTGCCATTTATTATTTGAATGAGCATGGTGTGACTTATGGACAGGCATTCGGGCTGTATATGCTTCAGTATGCTTTTCACAAAATCAGTATTGCACTGTTCTCCTTATTGTTTTTTGCAGTAAGCTGGGAGTATATGTGGCTTCATTTTGAGGATTATGCCGGGCTTCTGGCAGCGGGGTATGTGATTACGGTAGTGATTACCCTGTGCCTCATTTTGTTCTGCTGTTCGGCAGGGTTTCATAAGATTATATTTATAGTACTGGAATTTGTAAATGCAAAGGCGAAAAACCGTTTTGGTATGATGATTGCACAGCTGCGGGAACAGTGTGATATGATGGAGGATGCCTCTAAATATTTGCTGAAGCGCAGAGCAATGGTGGCAGGCATTATTGGGCTGAATATTTTAAAACTTTGTTTCTGGTATGCAATTCCTTACCTGATTTTTCATGCAGAAAATGCGATTGCGCTGCATGAGGTTATGGCGATAACATCGTTGTCCGTGATGTTAGCGGCGGTGATACCTGCGCCGGCAGGTATTGGTTCTACGGAATTTGTATTTACCTCACTTTTTTCCGAAATTGTAGGAATGGGACTGGCAGGTTCCGCATCTTTACTGTATCGTTTCGGAACATTTGTATTTCCGTTTTTGGTAGGAGCAGTTATTGTTGTCGGGTGTCGCATTAAGGCGGGAAAGAAAGTATAGGGATACTTAAAAGTGAGGAAAGCATGAAAGTAAGATTATATTTTGATGGAGGGAATCTTGGCAGGCTGGCGCTTGCTATGTTTTTTTCTAGTTTGCTCTGTTTCTGGATTAGATTCCCGGTGTGGGTATTGTTAGGCTTCGGAGCACTCTATTTTTTTATAAAAAGTCTTAAAATTGAACTGCATGAAAAATTTGCATGGCTTTGGACACTGCTGATGATTGCAGGCAGCAGTATTTTCAGTGCTTATCAGGTACAATATTTGTTATTGGATGAGGAGCTTCGAGCAAAGATTTCAGATGAAAAAATGTTTCAGAATATTCTGTGCTGCATGGTAGTGTATATTGTGGTACAGATTTTTACAAACAATACCGGGCTGACCTGTATCATTTCCCATATCAGCCTGATGAGTCTGTCAGGCATTAATTATTTTGTCTATTTGTTCCGGGGAAATGAATTTATTTTCAGTGATTTAAAATCCATATCTACAGGATTATCCGTGGCGGGAAATTATGAGTTTGTGTTAGATGTGCGTGCCGGTTATGTGATTTTGCTTAGTATTCTTTATGTTGCGCTGATTCGTAAACTCCATGTCACTTTTGGAAAAAGAATTTGGATGAGCGCAGTGTGTATCTCTCTTGCTGTTTTCTGCTGTGTTTATATCGGGCAGAAGACGGAAAATTATGTGACGGAGACATGGGAGCAGAAGGGAAGCTACCGCAACGGTTATATTCTGAATTTTATGCTGAGCATCCGCGACACTTTCGTGGGAGAACCGGATGGATATTCCGATGAGGCTGTGGCAGCATTAGAGGCACGGTACAGCGATACAAAAGACAATGGGGAGGCAGAAAAGGAAAAACCGACCATTATTGTTGTGATGAGTGAATCTTATGCGGATTTGAGCGTGGTGGGTGACTATTCCACTAATATGGAGGTGGCTCCTTTTTATGATTCATTAGAGGAAAATACGTTAAAGGGATATGCTTTGTCCTCAGTTTTCGGTGCAAAGACTCCAAATTCAGAGTGGGAATTTATGACGGGAAATTCTATGGCATTCCTGCCTGGCGGTTCGGTGGTATATCAGCAGTACATTACAGACACACCAGCCTCTATGGTGTCAAATTTAAAAAATATTGGGTACACCTGTGTGGCAATGCACCCTTATTATGAGACGGGATGGAGCCGTAATACGGTTTATCCGTCTATGGGATTCGATGAAACATATTTTATTGATGATTTTGACAAAACAGAGGTGCTGAGGGAGTACATAACCGATCAGGAATTATACGAGAATATTATTTCAAGGTTTGAAAGCAAGAAGCGAAATGAAGATTTATTTATTATGAGCATTTCCATGCAGAATCACGGCGGTTATACGGAAAAGTACGATAACTTTAAAGAGGAAGTGAGGATGCTTGGGGTAGACTATCCGGATGTGAATCAGTATTTATCGTTAGTGCATGAAAGTGATAAGGCACTGGAATATCTGATTTCTTATTTTGAACAGGTGGAAGAGCCGGTGGAAATTGTCTTTTTCGGGGATCATCAGCCAAGTCTTTCCTCAAGTTTTTATCCTTATTTAAACCGAAAAGGGCTTTCCGGTTTGACGTTGGATGAGTTGGAAAATCTCTATACGGTGCCGTTTTTTATTTGGACAAATTATGAGAGTGAGGCGGCGGAGAAGAAAATTACGAGTTTCAATTTCCTTTCGACATTAGCATTAGAACGGGCAGGAATTGCATTGCCGGCTTACAATCAGTTTTTGGCAGATATGATGGAGGTGGTGCCCGCAGTGAATGCCAGAGGATACTATTCGGAAACGGAAGGAAAATTTAAGCATGTGGAAGATGCTTCTGGCAAGGAAGCAGAATGGCTGAAAAATTATGAGATACTGCAATATAATAATATGTTTGATGAGCGGGGAAAAAGTGAGTTGTTTTTTCCGTATTTAAAATAAAGCATAGGAGGAAACAGGAGAATGCAGACAGTTACACTGGGAAATACAGGTATTACAGTGAATAAAAATGGATTTGGTGCGCTACCGATTCAGCGAATCAGCACAGAGGATGCGGTGAAACTGGCAAGAAAGGCTTACGAGGCAGGTATCACTTTTTTTGACACCGCGCGGTTTTATACGGATAGTGAGGAAAAATTAGGGGAAGCCTTTGCGGGAATGAGAGAGAAGGTTTACCTTGCCACTAAGACGGCGGCGTCAAATGCAAAGGAATTTTGGGAGCAGCTAGAAACCTCTCTTCACAATTTGCAGACAGATTATATTGATATTTATCAGTTTCACAACCCCTCCTTCTGCCCGAAGCTAGGAGACGGAACGGGGCTTTATGAGGCAATGCTAGAGGCAAAGGAGCAGGGGAAAATCCGCCATATCGGCATCACCAATCATAGGCTCGCAGTGGCAGAGGAAGCCATTGAATCGGGATTATATGAGACGTTGCAGTTTCCGTTCTGCTATCTTGCGACAGAAAAGGATATTGCCTTAGTGGAGAAATGCAAAGAGGCAGGTATGGGCTTTATTGCCATGAAAGCACTTTCCGGTGGACTGATTACCAATTCGGCGGCAGCCTATGCTTTTGAGGCGCAGTATGACAATGTACTGCCTATCTGGGGTGTGCAAAGAGAGGCAGAATTAGACGAATTTATTTCCTATATTGATAATCCACCTGCGATGACAAAGGAACTGTCAGAGCTGATTGCCCATGACAGAGCAGAGTTAAGCGGTGAGTTCTGTCGTGGATGCGGATATTGCATGCCTTGTCCGGCAGGGATTGAGATTAATAACTGTGCGAGAATGTCACTGTTATTACGCCGCTCTCCGTCGGAGCTGCAGTTGACCCCGGAGGTACAGGAGAAAATGAAAAAAATCGAAAACTGTCTGCATTGCAACAAGTGCAAGAGCAAATGTCCGTATGGTTTAGATACTCCGGCACTGTTAGAAAAAAACTATGAAGATTACAAAAGAGTGCTATCAGGTGAGGTCAGTGTAAGATAAGGGATTTGCATCGAGGAAAAAAGAGCATTTTCTTTCAAAGAAAATGAGAAGATGGAAAAGCCTGGAAGAAAGGAAAGGGTTGAATATGAGACAGAAAATAGATACTGTGATTTTTGATATGGACGGAACAGTGCTTGACACGTTAGCGGATTTAGCGGATGCCGTGAACTTTGCCTTGAGGGAATGCGATATGCCGCAGCGTACTATTGATGAGGTGCGTGCCTTTGTGGGAAACGGAGTGCGCCGCCTTTTAGAACTTTCCGTGCCGGAGGGATTTTCGAATCCGCGTTTTGAGGAGGTTTTTGCAAAGTTTAAGGAATATTATGCTGTTCACTGTAATGACAAGACAAAGGCATATGATGGGATTCTGCCACTTTTAAGAGAACTGGAGAAAGAGGGATATGCCTTAGCGATTGTTTCTAATAAATTAGATTCGGCAGTAAAGGAATTAAACGAAATCTATTTTGAAGGCATTGTGAAAGTTGCCATCGGAGAAGTGGAAGGAATTGCAAAGAAACCGGCACCGGATATGGTAGAAAAAGCCTTAAAAGAGTTGGGAAAAACAAAGGAAACTGCTGTTTACGTGGGAGATTCCGATGTTGACCTTAGGACGGCGGAAAATTCCGGACTTCCCTGTATTTCTGTTTTGTGGGGATTTCGGGATGAGACATTTTTAAAGGAGAACGGGGCGAAGCAGTTTGCAAAGGTTCCGGCAGATATCAAAAAAATAATAGAACAGTAAAGGATGACAGGATGAAAAAGAAAATAATTGCAGTGTTACTGATAGTGGCTCTGCTTTCTGCAGGCTGCGGAAGCGAAGAAGATGGAGAAATGATTTCCTCCGAATTATCGGGCATTACGGAGGAGAGCGAAACGGAAGAAAATACGCAGACGGTTTCCGTGGAGGAAGAAATAACTAACCAACCCTACGAGGTAGAGATGGTGGAATTTCGTAAGGATGAACTGTGCAACATCAGCTATCCTCAGATTAGCGGTTGGGAAAATGAGGAAAAGCAGCAGGAGTGGAATGTTATTTTTGAAAAATGTGCAGAGGAAGCGGTGCAGGATATGGAAGAAGATGATAGTGTGGATATGTCTTTTACCATTGAGGAACAGACGGAGGATTTTCTGTCAATGTCCGTAAGCTATTACTATGATTTTAAAAGTGCGGCACATCCGTCTGCTGCGATGAAGTCTTTTAATATCAATATGAAAACCGGTGAAAAGGTGACTTTTGCGGATATGGCAGACCCAAAGGAGACAGCAGAGCTTCTTTTTAACGGTACAGAGGGGTATTGTATTTTAGGAGTGGATGAGCTTACCATGCAGGATATTTTATCCTACAATTTTATCTGGATGGAACCTACCGAAGAAGCATTAGAAAGCAGCCTGTCCCACTTTGACGGTGAAGTGGAGGAGTATGGAGAGGATGAAACGATGGGATATTCCTTTCGCCGGGATGGTAAAGTTTGTCTGATTTTTTATGTAAACCATGCAATGGGTGACTATGCAGTGGTACAGTTAGAAGGATAAAAATATTTTGTCTTTAAACAGGGAATATAATGAAGAGAGAGTTATTTATTACAGTAGAGAACAAGGCCAGGTGACATGCGATATGAGTTTAAATGCGCCGTTATTTATAAGGAGGATGTTCAGAGTAAAGCCGTAGGGCTTGTTACAGTGATTGGTGGCAAACAGCAGAAGAAGAGGTACTATTTATCCGAACAGGCATATGACCCGGGAACGGGAATTTTAAATAAGCGGGCGATACGTGAATATGCCACGGATAAAATACAGGAGAAACCGAAGAGCGTTTATCTGGCGATTATAGATGTTGATGATTTCAAACGTATTAATGACACCTTTGGACATTTGTATGGGGATGAGGTGCTTTCGCGGGTATCGGAGATTGTCCGGGGCGTCATAAATGACAGGGGAATTGCGCTTTACCGTGGAACTAAGATGCAGCGCATTTCCGCTGTCGGCAATTATGTAAATCCGATTATGAATCTGCCATGGATTTTTGATGAGGCATATCAGGAATATTTTGACAAACAGGGAGTTTACACGGAAAGTCAGATTATTCGTCTGAAAAATAAATGTCCGGAAGCATACAGAAAATACACAAAACAGGAAAACGGAAAATTTATTTGTATGTTTTGAAGGAGCTTTCCAATATTTTCGTTCATCTGTATATTTTTGTTAATTCTACGGATAATAGTTTATAGATAGTAATCAAAAAACTATTATGAAGG